>NZ_JBHXBG010000007.1:0-65497 GCF_042726755.1 Promicromonospora sp. NPDC060271
ACCGCACACCATCCGGTGTGCGGTCGAGGACCGTGTTCGACCCAGTACCTACGCCGTCAGGAGATCTTTCGGCGGTACGCGCCAGTGGCCAGGACGTACGCGATCACGAGGATGCCGACGCACCAGCCCAGCGCGACCCAGATGTCGGTGCCGACCGGCTGCTGGGCGAGCAGGTCGCGGATCGTGTTCACGATGGAGGTCACGGGCTGGTTCTCGGCGAACCACCGCACGGGGCCGGGCATGGTCTCGGTGGGGACGAAGGCCGAGCTGATGAAGGGCAGGAAGATCAGCGGGTAGGAGAACGCGCTCGCGCCGTCCACGGTCTTGGCCGACAGGCCCGCGATGACCGCGAGCCAGGTCAGGGCCAGGGTGAACAGGACCAGGATGCCCGCGACACCGAGCCACGCCAGCACACCCGCACCGGAGCGGAAGCCCATGAGCAGGGCCACCAGGACGACGAGGGCCACGGAGACCAGGTTGGCGACGAGCGACGTCAGTACGTGACCCCAGAGCACCGCCGAACGCGCGATCGGCATCGACTGGAACCGCTCGAAGATGCCGCCCTGCATGTCGAGGAACAGCCGGTAGGCGGTGTAGGCGATACCGGACGCGACGGTGATGAGCAGGATGCCGGGCAGCAGGTAGTTCACGTAGCTGCCGGCGCCGGTGTTGATCGCGCCGCCGAGCACGTAGACGAACATCAGCATCAGGGCGATCGGGGTGACGGCGGTGGTGATGATGGTGTCCGGGCTGCGGAGGATGTGGCTCAGGGATCGCCCGGTCAGGACGGCGGTGTCGCCGAAGAAATGCTTGCTCATGGTCTCGTTCCTCACTTGTCCGTGCTGGCGGGGCTGCTGACGGGGCTGCTGGCGGGGCTGCCGGTCGGGTCGCCGGCGTCGCCCGCACCGGTGGCGGGACCGCCGTCGCCGACGACGGCGAAGAACACGTCCTCGAGGGTGGGCTGCTTCTCGACGTACTCGACCTTGGCCGGCGGGAGCAGGGCCTTGAGCTCGGCGAGGGTGCCGTCGACGATGATGCGGCCCTGGTGCAGGATCGCGATCCGGTCGGCGAGCTGCTCGGCCTCGTCGAGGTACTGCGTGGTCAGCAGCACGGTCGTGCCGTTCCGGGCGAGCTCCTTGACGGCGTCCCACACCTCGATGCGGGCCTGCGGGTCGAGGCCGGTGGTGGGCTCGTCGAGGAAGATGATCGGCGGGTTGCCGATCAGGCTCATCGCGATGTCCAGGCGGCGGCGCATGCCGCCCGAGTAGGTGGCGGCCTTGCGCCCGGCGGCCTCCGTGAGCGAGAACCGGGCAAGCAGGTCGTCGGCGATCTTGCCGGGGTCCTTCAGGTGCCGCAGCCTGGCGACCAGGACGAGGTTCTCCCGGCCGGTCAGGACCTCGTCGACCGCGGCGAACTGACCGGTCAGGCTGATCGACTCGCGCACCTCGGCGGCCTGCGTGGCGACGTCGAACCCGTGCACGCTCGCGGTGCCGCCGTCGGCCCGCAGCAGCGTGGACAGGATCTTGACGAACGTGGTCTTGCCCGCGCCGTTGGAACCCAGCAGGGCGAAGATGCTGCCCCGTGCGACCTCGAGGTCCACGCCCTTCAGGACGTGCAGCTCCTTGTACGACTTCTCGATGTTCTGCACTCGGATCGCGGGTTCGCGGCTCCGCTCGGCGTTCGTGCTCATGTTCTTCCCTTTCTCGGGAACGGTGGGAAACGGTGGGTAACGGTTTTTGGGTAGGGGGTAGCCAGGGAGGTGGTTCGGGTTCTTTCTCGGGCCGACGACGCCGGTCCGGGCCTCAGGTCAGGCGGGGCTCACGCCCAGCCGGTGCGCGGAGAGGTCGAGGGACCTCAGGGCCGCCGGACGATGACGTCGCCCCAGCCCGTGCTGGCGTGGATCTCCGCGGTGGCCTCGTTCTCGACGGGGCCGTCCGTGGGGGTGAGCTGGTTGCGGACGGTTCCGTGCTCCGAGGCGATGTCGAGCCAGGCTGCGGTGCCCTCCGGCACGTCGACCTCGATCGAGCCGTAGGACGTCGTGAGCGTGACGCTGCCCGACTCGACCCGGTCGACGCGGATGCCCGCATGCGCCGACTTCACGCTGAGCGTGCCGTGGACGCGGCCCACGGTGATCTCGGAGTGCGCCCCGACGACGTCCAGGGTCCCCGTCACGGATCCGACGGTCGTGGTCCCGTTGCTGGCGCGGACGGTGCCCTCGCCGGAGAACTCCGTGATCCGGACGCCGCCCGCGCTCACCTTCATGGAGGTGGGTCCCGTGGCCCGGCCGACGACGACGGACCCGGCGGAGACCTTGAGGTCGAGGCGGGCCGCCTCGTCGATCCGGACGTCGCCGCCGTTGAGGGTCAGGTCGACCGTGCCGAGCCGGCCCTCGGAGTACAGGGAGCCGGCCTTGCCGCTGAGGTGCGAGCCGACCGGCAGCTCGATGCTGACCTTCGCGCCGCCGGCGGCGAACGGAAGGACGTACTGCTTCCAGGAGGACGGGTAGATGATCGTGACGGCGTCGCCGTCACGCTCGACGCGGGTCTCCTCGGCGGCGCGTACCGAGCCCGACTTGGCGGGGTCGGCGGGCAGGACGGTCACGACGACGTCGTCGCGCTCGGAGGCGACGACGTGCAGGTTGCCGAAGGGGACGTCCACGACGACCGGGACGGGGCTGGTGGCGGAGAAAGTGGGCATGACGGCTCCAGGTGAGGACAAGGGCGGGAAGGTGAAGGGGCAGCGAGCGGGCTGCGCGGCGAGTGGTGTCGGAGTGGTGTCGCCGCGGTCAGCGCACCCAGCCGGTGAGGCGGTTTCCGCTCGGCGGCCCGGAGGGGGCCTGCGGGGCGGGGCGCCCGGTAGGCTGGTCGAGCGCGGCGGCGACCGCCCGCACCAGCCAGGTGTTGACCGAGACGCCGTCACGGGCGGCGGCCGCCTCGGCCTGTGTCTTGAGGTGGTCGGGCAGGCGCAGGGTGGTGCGCGTGGTGGCGCCCGCCTCGGCGTCGGCGGGCGCAGTGCCTGCCGGCCCGGCGGGGGCGGGTGCCGTCGGGGTCTGCCCGGCGACGACGGTGGCGACGCCGGTGCCGACGGCGGTGGGCGCCGTGGGCACGGAGGTCGGCACGGCGGCCGCTGGTGCCGCGACGACGAACTCGGGCTCACCGCCGCGCAGCCGCACGTCGACCGACCCGGGTGCGAGCTCAGCGGAGATCTCCCCGGCTGCGGCGGACAGGGCCTCGAGCAGGACGAGCCGCGCGGCGGCGTCGAGCGGGGCGGTCAGGCGGCCGGCGATCTCGCGCACCTCTTCCCCGCCCGCGGCGGCCGCGGTGGAGAGCTGGCGCTGCAGCTCGTCGACATATCTCGTGAGGTCCATGACCCCACTATGACACCACTCGTGGTGTCAGTGCAAGAGTGATGACGTCATCTGCGACACCAAAGCGGTGTCACGTGGTGTCGTGGGTCTGAAACCGCAGGTCAGAGACGGTAAGTCCTAGCGGCCACCCGGCTGGACGAGCCCGTTCTCGTACGCCGCGATGACGAGCTGCGCGCGGTCGTGCGCGTTCAGCTTCGTCATGACCCGGTTGACGTGCGTCTTGGCGGTGTGCGGAGAGATCGCCAGCAGCTCCGCGATATCGGCGTTGGAGCGGCCGGTGCCCACGAGCGCCAGCACCTCCGCCTCGCGTTCGGTCAGGTCGTGCAGCGCCCGCGACGGCTCGCTGGTGTGCAGACGTTCCGAGCGCACGTACCTGTCGATCAGCGTCCGGGTGGCGACGGGGGACAGGAGGGCGTCGCCCCGGTGGACCGCCCGGATCGCGGCGGCGATGTCGTCCCGTTCCGCCCCCTTGCCGATGAAGCCGCTCGCACCGGCGCGCAGCGCGCCCACGATGTACTCGTCCTCCTCGAACGTGGTCAGCACGAGCACCCGGACCGCGGCGAGGTCCGGGTCCGCGCAGATCTCCCGGGTCGCGGCGATGCCGTCCAGGCCGGGCATCCGGATGTCCATCAGCACGAGGTCCGGACGGCGCTCACGGGCCAGCGCGATCGCCTCGTACCCGTCTGCGGCCTCCCCTGCGATGGTCAGGCCGTCGCTGTGCGTGATCAGGTCGGCGATCGCCGAGCGGATCAGTGACTGGTCGTCGGCGATGAGCACGGAGATCATGAGCAGCTCCCTCCTCCGGGGGCGGGCGCGGGGGCGGGTACGGGGGTCGGCAGGTCGGCGTCCAGCGCCCACGAGCCGACGCCGGCCCTGCCGTGGGTGAGCGTGCCGCGGACGGCCTCGACACGCTCGCGCGCCCCGACGAGGCCGTGCCCGGCTGCGGCAGCCGTGACCCGCGCGGGGACGGGGTTGACCACCGTGACGTGCAGCCGGTCCGGCAGGTACTCGAGCACCACGTGCGCCCGGTGCTCGACGCCGTGCTTGTGGGCGTTGGTCAGCGCCTCCTGGATGACCCGCAGCGCGACGACGTCGACGGCCGCGGGCAGCTCGCGCGCCTCGCCGAGCCTGCGCACGGTGACGTCGAGGCCGTGGCCGCGGAACTGCCGCAGGATCTCGTCGAGCTGGGCCAGGCCGACGGGTGAGGCTCCCGGCCCGGCGTCCGGCGGGGCGGGGTCGCGCAGCGTGGCGAGCAGGTCGCCGATCTGGGTGAGCACGGTCCGCGAGGCCTGGCGGATGACGGCGAGCGAGTGCTCGGCGTCGTCGGGCCGCTCGCGCAGGGCGGAGCCCGCGACGCCCGCGTGCAGGTTGATGACCGCGATCTGGTGCGCGACGGCGTCGTGCAGGTCGCGGGCGATCGCGAGCCGGTCCTCCGCGACGCGTTGGTTGGCGAGGGCCTCCCGCGTCGCCTCGGCCCGCTCCGCGCGTTCGGTGACCGCCGTGAACTGTTCGCGCTGCACCCGGATCATGTCGCCGAGCGCGCCGAAGAGCAGGACGAGGAGCAGGAACTGCATGGGCCCGCGGCTGATCGCGACGACTCCCGCACCGCTCACGAGGACGCCGGCGCCGAGCGCCAGCCACAGAGCGCGCCATCGGGGCAGCGCGCCGCTCGCCGTGAACGTGGCGATCGCGACCGCCAGCACCACCCCGGGGTTGAACAGTCCGAGCGGCACGCTGAGCCAGACCAGGGCCACGGTGGCCGCGAGAGTCAGGACCGGTCGCCGCCGGCGCAGCAGGAGCAGCGCGGCAGCCACGAGTGCGACGGCGAAGAAGCCGGTGTGCCACACGGGCATCCGATAACCGTCGAGCGGGAGCGGGCTCGTCAGCAGCACCGCGACGGACGCCGCGGCGTGACCGGCCCACCGGGGGATCCGGTGGGTGTGGCCGAGCTGCACGTCGTCGTTCCGTGGCATCTCGTCCTCCTGTCCGCCGTCCGTCGGGCGCCGTCCGCCGCTCGCCGGCCGCGCCCGCCAAGCATCCCGTACCCGACGGGTGCGCGCGTCCCGCCCAGGGGGTATCGGGGAGTACTACCAGCGCGGTACCGAAGAGTCATCGTCAGGACGATTCGCGCGCAGGCGCCGTCGCCCAGAGTTGGCCACGTCAACAACTCCGGCACCACGAGAGAGGCGGCCGACGTGGTCTCCCCACTGCTCTCCGTCAGCAACCTGCACAAGACCTACGGCTCCGGCCCCAGCGCCTTCGAGGCCCTGCGGGGCCTGGACCTGGACATCGCCGAGGGCGAGTCCCTCGCGATCATCGGCAAGAGCGGCTCGGGCAAGTCGACGCTCATGCATCTGCTCGCGCTGCTCGACCGGCCGACGTCGGGCAGCATCACCCTGGACGGCGTCGACACGTCGAAGCTCTCCGCCAGGCAGCTCAACCAGACCCGCAACAGCACCTTCGGGTTCGTGTTCCAGCAGTTCTTCCTCAACGCACAGGCGAGCGTGCTGGACAACGTGACCCTGCCGCTGAAGATCGCCGGTGTGGCCCGCCGCGAGCGCCTGGCCCGCGGGATGGCGGCCCTGGCGCAGCTCGAGCTCGACGACAAGGCCGACAACAGGGCGAACGACCTGTCCGGCGGTCAGAAGCAGCGCGTGGTCATCGCGCGGGCGCTGATCAACGAGCCGCGCGTGATCTTCGCCGACGAGCCGACCGGGAACCTGGACACCGCGACGGGCGCCGTCGTCGAGGACATCCTCTTCGACCTCAACCGCAGGCGGGGCATCAACCTGGTGGTCGTCACGCACGACGAGGACCTGGCGTCCCGCTGTGACCGCAGCATCTTCATCCGCGACGGCCTGATCGCCGCGCGCGAGGCGGTGGCGGCATGAGGGGCGTCGACATCGTCTCCACCGCGTTCCGGAACGCCTTCCGGTCCAGGCTGCGCACCAGCCTCACGGTCCTGGCGATCTTCATCGGGGCCTTCACGCTGTCCCTGACGAACGGCCTGGGCACCGGCATCAACCGGTACATCGACGACACGGTCGCCTCGGTCGGCGTCGACGACGTCATGACGGTCACCAAGGCGAGCGAGCACACGCCCGCCGACGGCCCCGCCGAGTACGACCCGAACCAGATCGAGGTGGACAACGGCCCGCCCGGCTCGACGGCCACCGCCCTGACGGACGACGACATCGACACGATCGCCGGCATCGACGGCGTGGAGAGTGTCGAGCCGCTCAAGACCATCGCGATCGACTACGTCCAGCACGACGGCGGGAGCAGGTACCAGCTCTCCGTCACCCAGTTCGTGCCGGGGATGAGGGCCGAGCTCGCGTCCGGCAGGCAGGTCGACCTCGACGCCGCAGGCCCCCAGCTCGTGCTGCCCGAGGGCCATCTCGAGCCGCTGGGCCTCGGGAGCGCCGCCGACGCCGTCGGGCAGACCGTCACGCTTGCCGTCACCGACGGCACCGGGACCCAGACGACGACCGAGGCGACCGTCGTCGGTGTCGCCGAGCCCGGCGTGATCAGCATGGCCGGCGCGATCCCGAACGACGCCCTCACGCAGGAGCTCTACGACCTGCAGACCACCGGGGCGCCCGAGGCGGAGACCACCCGGTACGCGCAGGCCTCGGTCGCGTTCGACGCCTCGGGGGGCGCGCAGGGTACGGAGGCGCTGCAGGACCGGCTGGCCGACGCCGGCTTCACGGGCAGCACGCTGGAGGACCAGCTCGGCACGATCACCGCCGTCATCGACGGCATAGTGCTCGTGCTCAACGGGTTCGCGGTGATCGCGCTGGTCGCGGCCGGTATCGGCATCGTCAACACGCTGTTCATGGCGGTGCAGGAGCGGACCCGCGAGGTCGGGCTCATGAAGGCCATGGGGCTCTCCAGCGGCCGCGTCTTCTCCCTGTTCAGCATCGAGGCGGTGGTGATAGGGCTGGTGGGCAGCGCGGTGGGCGTGCTAGGGGCGGTCGGTGCGGGGCAGCTCGTGAACGGTGTGTCGGGAGACCTCCTGGCGGACCTGCCGGGGCTGGCCCTCATCGCCTTCGACCCGGTGAGCGTCGCGACGGTGGTGCTGGGTGTCATGGCCATCGCGTTCCTCGCGGGTACCCTGCCGGCCCTGCGCGCGGCTCGCCAGGACCCGATCTCGTCCCTCCGCTACGAGTAACGGTCACCACCCCGTTGAGTGCTGGGTATTTGTGAATCTGACGCCTCGGATTCACAAATACCCAGCACTCAACGTGTGAGATGCGGGTGGGGGCGGGTGGTGCCAGCGTGGACGTGTTGCAGAGCCGACCACACAGACCGGAGCGGACGATGAGAGCACTCACGTGGCAGGGCCGGGAGCACGTCAGCGTCGAGACGGTCCCCGACCCGCGGATCGAGGAGCCGAACGATGCGATAGTGCGGGTGACCTCGACGGCCATCTGCGGGTCCGACCTGCACCTGTACGGCGTGCTCGGCGCGTTCCTCGACTCCGGTGACGTGCTCGGGCACGAGGCGATGGGCGTCGTCGAGGAGGTCGGCCCGCTCGCGGGGAACCTGCGTGTCGGCGACCGCGTGGTGGTCCCGTTCGGGATCGCCTGCGGGCAGTGCTGGATGTGCACGCACGGCCTGCAGTCGCAGTGCGAGACCACGCAGGTCACCGCGGAGGACAGCGGCGCGGCGCTCTTCGGCTACACCAAGCTCTACGGGCAGGTGCCCGGCGGTCAGGCGGAGTACCTGCGGGTGCCGCAGGCGCAGTACGGTCCCGTCGTCGTGCCGGACGACGGCGCACCCGACGAGCGGTACCTCTACCTCTCGGACGTGCTGCCCACCGCGTGGCAGGCGGTCGAGTACGCGCAGGTGCCCGACGGCGGTTCGGTGGTCGTGCTCGGCCTCGGACCGATCGGCCAGATGGCGGCCCGCGTGGCCGCCCACCGCGGGGCGGGGCTCGTCGTCGGCGTCGACCTGGTGCCCGAGCGGCTGGCGATGGCGGCACGGCACGGCGTCACGGTCCTCGACTCCGAGCGCGACGACGTCCTGGCCGCCGTCCGCGACCTCACCGCGGGCCGCGGGCCGGACGCGGTGATCGACGCCGTCGGTATGGAGGCGCACGGCTCGCCGGTCGCCGAGACCATGCAGAAGGCCGTGGGCTTCCTGCCGGACGCCGTCGGCAAGCCGCTGATGGAGCGCGCGGGCACCGACCGGCTCGCCGCGCTGTACGCGGCCATCGACCTCGTGCGCAGGGGCGGCACCATCTCGCTCTCCGGCGTCTACGGCGGCGTACGGGACCCGCTGCCGATGCTGCGGCTGTTCGACAAGCAGGTGACGATCCGGCAGGGACAGGCGAACGTCCGGCGGTGGACCGACGAGCTGCTGCGCCTCGTGGCCGACCCCGCCGACCCGCTCGGTGTGCTCGACCTGCGGACCCACCGCTGGCCGCTCGAACGCGCCGCCGAGGCCTACGCGATGTTCCAGCGCAAGGACGACGGCTGCGTGAAGGTGGTGCTCGACCCGGCGGCCTGACCGGCTTACGCGGCGGGGCCGTCAGGCTGCAGCGTCAGCCGCGGTCCGCAGGTCGGCGACGAACGCGTCGAACGTGGCGCCGAACTCCGTGCGGTCCCGCAGCCGCAGCAGTGCCGACGGGTGCGTCGTGATCACGACGTCGTGCGCCTCGCCGTCGAGCACCTGCCCGCGCTCGGCGCCGATCCGCACCTCGCGCCCCAGCACCGCTCGCGCCGCCGTCGCCCCGAGTGCCACCACCACCCGCGGCCGCACCGCCGCCAGCTCCGCCTCCAGCCACGGCACGCACGCCCGGATGTGCGCGACGTCGGGCTTCTTGTGCAGCCGGCGCTTGCCCCGCTCGGTGAAGCGGAAGTGCTTGACCGCGTTGGTCAGGTACACCTCGTCGGGGTCCAGGTCCGCCGCGTGCAGCGCGTCTGCGAGCATCCGGCCAGCCGGCCCGACGAACGGCTCGCCCTCCCGGTCCTCCCGGTCGCCGGGCTGCTCACCGACCAGGACCAGCGCAGCGGAGGCCGGGCCGGACGAGAACACCGCCTGGGTAGCGGGCCCCCACAGCTCGCAGCCCCGGCAGTCGTGCACCGCCCGGGCGAGCGTCTCGACGTCGGCGTTCGCGGGCACCCACTGCTCGGCCCCGGGGCGGGCCGGCTTGGTGCCGGCGCCCTTCGTCCCAGCAGTTCTCGTCCCCCCAGACTTCGTTCCCGCAGACTTGGTTCGTGCGGTCGCGGCACGTGGCACGGGACACCTCCTCGCGTTCGTGTCTCCAGCCTGTCTCTACCCTGGTCCGCGCGCTCTGCGTATGACACTCCACGCATAGCGGACCGGGTGATATCGAGGCACTATGACCCGGTGCCGATGGTCACTGGACAACAACATAGAGCTGAGATCCCCGGCGCGGACGCCGGGGTAGCTGGTGTGGACATCGGCGGGACGGGGTCGCGCCTGCGGGTCGACAACGGACGGCCGGGCGGGGTCTACGAGCTCACGGGCCCGCCCGCGACCATCGTGAACGGGCGCTCCACGGTGCCCGACGTGGTGCGGGGCCTGTGCCGTGACTTCGCGGCCGAGTTCGGCGGGCGGCCCCGGGTCGCGGCGGCCGCCGTGGGGATGCGGGGGTTCCGGTCGCAGGCGCAGTCGGGGAGCCTGGACCCGAACCGCGTGCACGACATCCTGGCCGAGGAGCTGCGCACCGACTCGACGGCGGTGTCGAGCGATGCGGTAACGGCCCATCTGGGTGCCCTCGGTCCCGGACCCGGTGCGACGCTCGCCGTCGGGACCGGCGCAGTGGCCGTGGCCTGCGACGACGTCGGCAGGTGGCACCTTGCGGACGGCATGGGGCCGCACGTGGGCGACAACGGCGGCGGCGCCTGGATCGGCCGGCGCGGGCTCGACGCCGCGGCCCGGTCGATGGACGGCCGCAAGGTGGGTGCGTCACCCGGACTCGTCCAGTCCGCCGAGCGGCACTTCGGCCGGCGCGAGCAGTGGACGACGGTCAACGACGTCTCCCTGTTCGCCGGGTTCGCGCCGCAGGTCATCCAGGCGGCGAGCCGCGGCGACGTGGCCTGCCGCGAGATCCTGGACGAGGCGGCCAGGTCCCTGGCGGACGGGTTGTGCGCGGTGCTGAGCCACCCCGGCGTCGAGCCGATCGCGGTGACTACGGGGAAGCTCCTGATGCATGCGCCGTCGTTCCGGTCGATGGTGCTCCAGCAGCTCCTGGAGAAGCGCGACGACGTGCGCGTGCAGCCGAGTGCCGGGCTGCCGCTCGACGGTGCGCTCAGCCTGGCCAGGATGTTGGCCGCGCACCCGGCCGTCGTCCGGGAGCACGTACCGCTGCTGGCGGTCCGGATCGGTGCCTCGGACTGGCTGGACGACTCCATCACGATGCCGCGCGTGGTGCTCCCGGCCGGCCGGCCGACGCGTGCGGAGAACGAGCCTGCCGCCTGGGCCGTCGAGATCCGGTCCGACTTCGAGTGGTCCGCCGACGAGCTCCTGGAGGACGTCGTGGGACCGGCGACACCCACCGCCGCTGTCGTGCCGCTGACCGGGGCGCGCCTGGTGGTCGGTCGGGCGTCGCGCAGCCGCGGCGTCGTGCCGGACATCGTGTGCGAGGACACCGGCGTCTCCCGCAGGCACTGCGAGATCAGCTGGGTCGACGGCGGCTGGAGCGTGATCGACCTCGGCTCGGCCAACGGAACCTACGTCGCCCCGCGCGGCGAACCCGTCCCGGCCGAACCGCTGCGGTCGGGGGAGCGGCGCTGGCTGTCCGACGGCGACCGCATCTACGTCGGGGGCTGGACCTGCCTGACGGCGCGGGTCGTCACGGCGAACGTGCACTGAGCGGGAGCGCCGGCGGTGGATCGGGTCCGTGCCGGTCGGAGCGGTGCCGGGTGATCGGCCCGGAGCAGGCCGACCGGAGCCGCCGCGCGGTGCTAGGTAGTGCCGGGGAGCAGGTGCCGGGTCTGCTGAACTTCGTTCGTCTACGCCCCTCAGATTTCAGCTGAGCCGAATAGTTCAGCACAGGCGACAAACACGTGGCTGAGTCGAACGCAGATCGGCTCACCTGGCACATGCTGCAGGGGTACACCTTGCCCGCCGGACGGTTCGTCGGCGGATTCACCTGGACCGTTCCCGGCCCTGCTCCTAGGTTGGCGGCATGTCCGGCATCGAGCTCGCCCGCGCCTACTGGGCCGACGTCGTCCGCCCGATCCTCGACCGCGAGCTGCCCGAGGTGCCGCGCGCCGCCGGGCGGCTCGGCACCGGCTCGGACGTGCTGGGGCTCGACGACGAGACGTCCCGTGACCACGACTGGGGGCTGCGGCTAACCCTGCTGGTCCCGGCGGACCGGGTGGACGAGGTCGACCGGGTGCTGACCGCGTCGCTCCCGGCGTCCTACCGCGGATCGCCGACGGCCTTCCCGCTCACCTCCGACATGACCGTCCGGCACCGGGTCGAGATCACGGCGCCGGGACAGTTCGTCCGGTCGCGCACCGGTCTCGACCTCGCCGGCGGCGGGAACAGCGCTCTGCGCCTCACCGACTGGCTGTCGCTGACCGGCCAGTCGGTGCTGGAGGTCACCGCCGGGCCGGTGTTCGAGGACACGTCCGGCGAGATCACCGCGCTGCGCGACCGGCTGGCCTGGTACCCCCACGACGTGTGGCTGCACGTCCTGGCGGCGGACTGGACGCGGATCGCGCAGGAGCTCCCGTTCGTCGGCCGCACCGGGCAGCGCGGCGACGATCTCGGCTCGCGGCTGATCGCGGCGCGGCTCGTCACGGCGCTCCTCCGGCTCGGCTTCCTGCTGGAGCGGCGCTGGCCGCCCTACCCCAAGTGGGCGGGGACGCTGTTCACGCGGCTGCCCGTCGCGCCGTCAGCGGGCGGACCCCTGGCGGCGGCGCTCGCGGCGGCGACCTGGCAGGAGCGGGAGGCGGCCCTGCACGCGGCGTGCGAGGTGCTGCACGAGCGGCAGCGCGCCGTCGGCCTGCCCGCGTTGGACGGAGCCGCCTGCGAGCCTTTCTACGACAGGCCCTTCACGGGCCTGCGCGACGTCGCGGGGGTGCTGCGCGCGGCGGTCGCGGACCCGCAGGTGCGGGCGCTGGCGCACCGCGGGGGAGTCGAGCAGTGGGTCGACGACGTCGGGACGCTCACCGATCCCGGCGTCCGGCGGCGCCTTGCCGCGTCCTGACCCGCCGCGGAGGACGACCTGTGGACGGCGGGGCGGTGGATGTCACCGGTCCGACGTACTCTGACCGGCGATGATTACTCGTGCAGAAGGTGCGTACCTTGGCGCGCTCCGGGCCTTCCAGGAGCCGATGCTGGACCTGCTTCACCGCAGGTACGCACCGCTCGTCGTGTCGCTGCTGTCCCTGGTGTTCACGCCGGAGCGTCCGACGGTCCCGGTCGCGGAGGCGCACACCGAGATCGGCGACGCGCTCGACCAGCTACGTGCCCAGGGCCATGAGTTCAACGCCGACGGCACACGCGCCATCCCGCTCGGCAGCGCGCGGGAGCTGTGCAGGCAGTGGTCCGACGTCGGGTGGCTGAAGCGCCAGATCGTGGACGGCGACATCGAGGTCTACCAGCTCTCGGCACATGCGGTCGGCGCGCTCGAGGTCGCCGGCCGGGCGGGCGGCGCCAGGTCGCGGGTCTCGGAGTCCCGCGTCCGGACCCTCCTGGACGCAGTGGAGCGGCTGGCACAGGACGCCGACCCCGACGTGGCGGTCCGCATGGCCCGCCTCCAGACGCAGATAGACCGGCTGCAGGCCGAGCTGGTGCGGCTCGACCGGGGCGGGGAGGTCGACGAGGTCGACGACGACGAGCTGCTGGAGGAGGCGGAGAACGTCCTGCACCTGGTGCGCGAGCTGCCGGCGGACTTCGCACGGGTGGCGGAGTCGATCAAGGCGATGCAGCGGGACGTCGTGACCGCGCTGCGCCAGGACGAGCGCCCGTCCGGCGACGTGCTGCGCGAGTACCTGGAGCGCGGCGAGCAGGTGATGACGACCACGCCGGAGGGCCGGGCCTTCGCCGGGGCGCTGCGGCTGATCGGTGACCCGCAGCGGATCGACGAGCTGTCGCTGCAGCTCGACACGGTGCTGCGCCACCGTTTCACGGGCCGGCTGCCGAACCAGCAGCGCACCGAGCTGCGCGACATCGGCCGGCGGATCGAGCAGGGTGTCGCCGAGGTGATCAAGGCCCAGCGTCAGGCGTCCCACGTCATCACCACCCAGGTGCGCAACCACGACCCGCTGCGCGACCGGCAGGTCGACGAGCTGCTGCGCGAGGTGATGATCAGCTTCCAGGCGTGGATGCCGGCGACGCGCCGCGGCCAGGAGGTGGACCCGTTGCGCAGGCTGCCGGTGGCGGACGTCGCGCACCTGCGCCAGTCGACGAGCGACCTGAGCCCGCCGCAGCCCCCGGCCCCGCTGCAGACAGCGGACGACGGCGCGGACACCGACCTGGAGGACGGCGCCCGGGAGTGGGGCGGACCCCACTACGCCGAGCTGCGCGAGCACCTCGCCTCGTTCGCGGGCGCGGCGGGCGGCAACGGTGACGGCGACGTCGGCCGCGCCGACCTCGCCGAGGTGTTCCGGGCCGCACCCGAGTCGATCCGGCGGCCGGTGGACCTCCTCGGCCTGCTGGAGCTCGCCGATCACCAGGGCATGACCGAGACCGACGAGGTGGCGGTCGTCGAGGCGATCCGGCCCGACGGCACCCGGCGGCGGTTCGCCTTCGGCGGCGTCACGGTGCGGACGGGGCCGGACGCCGAGCAGGACACAGACACAGACACAGACACAGAGCAGGACGCGAAGCTGGACACCGAACGACGTACGAAGGACTACGCACATGAGTGAGACCGCCGTCGAGGAGCACGTCGCAGAGATCGACGGCGAGGTAGAGACAGAGACGGACGGCGAGGCAGAGACCGGCGGCGGGGCAGAGACCGACGGTGGGGCGGAGACCGACGGCGGGTTCATCGCGCCGGTGCCGATGGAGGAGGACCCGGAGGAGCTGTTCGCCGGCGACTCCGGGACGCTGGACGCCGCGGTGCGCCGGGTGCTGGTGCGGCTGCTGCGGGGCAGGTTCCTCGTCGCGGAGCGGAACCGGGCCCAGTGGAAGGTCCTCCTGGCGAACCAGCAGGTGATCGAGTCCCGGCTGCACGACCTGTTCATCCATCTCGTCGTGGACCACGACCGGGGCATCGCGTACAAGAAGCAGGTCCGCCCCGCCGAGCTGGACGTCCCGATCCTGCTGAAGGACGACCCGTACACCCGCGCCGAGACGCTGGTCCTGGTCCACCTGCGCACGGTCTTCCAGCGGGAGCAGGGGGCGGGGGAGTCGTCGGCCCGGGTGGACGTCGAGGAGGTCGAGCAGACGGTGCTGACGTTCTTCGACCCCGACGACAAGAACCTGGCCGCGCGGCAGACGGAGATCCGCACCGCCGTCCGGCGGCTGGAGAAGGAAGGGCTCATCGAGGAGGAGTCCGAGGGACGGTTCCGCGTCACGCCGCTGGTCGAGATCGTGCTCAGCAACGAACGGCTCGGCGAGCTGCGGGAGTGGCTGCGCACACAGACCCAGCAGACCCAGCAGACCCAGCAGAACCAGCAGGTCCAGCCACACGAGCAGAGCCAGCCAGACCAGGAGAACCAGCGATGACGATGATCGACACCCTGTTCGGGATGATCCCAGCGGCGTCGACCGGCCAGCAGTGGGTCGCGCGCGACCTCCAGCTCGTCAACTGGGGCGGCTACGACGGTCACCACCAGGTACGCCTGGCCGCGACGGCGACCCTGCTCTCCGGCGGCTCCGGCTCCGGCAAGTCGACGCTCATGGACGCCTACATCGCGCTCCTCATGCCGCACACCACGCCGTTCAACGGTGCGTCCAACGGCAGCGTCGTCGGGCGGCCCCGCGGCAAGGACCAGCGCAACATCCTGTCCTACGCGCGCGGCAAGATCGACGAGTCCCGGACCGACGACGGCACCCGGCAGCGGGTGCTGCGAGGCGACGGCCGGGACACCTGGTCGGCGATCGCGATGACGTGGGTGGACCAGTCCGGTACGAGCTTCACCGCTGTGCGCGCCTGGTACGTCCCGTCCGCCGCGCGCACCCTCGAAGAGGTGGTGCCGCTGCGTGCCACGTGCGACGGCGCCTTCGACCTGCGCGGCCTGGAGCGGGCCGCCGCCCAGCGGCTCGCCCGTACCGAGGTCACCACGGCGGGGCTGACCTGCTTCGACACCGACCGGGAGTTCACGGCGCGCCTGCACTCGACGCTCGGCATCGGCGCGTCGGGCGACGGCAACAAGGCCGTGGCGCTGCTCGGCCGCATCCAGGCCGGCCAGCAGATCACCACCGTGGACGCCCTCTACAAGGCGATGGTCCTGGAGGAGCCCGAGACCCTGGCGAAGGCGGACGAGGTGGTCGAGCACTTCGACAAGCTCGCCGGCACCCGCGAGCAGATGATCACGGCCCGCCAGCAGGTGGGCGCGCTCGCTCCGATCCGTGGCTACCACGCGGCCATCGAGGGTGCGGTCGAGCGGCTGCGGGTCATCGACGAGATCGGTTCTTTCGCGGATGCCGCGTCGCCCGCCGCGCTGTGGCGCAACGGCCGGCGGCTCGGCCTGCTGCGCGCCGTCGAGCACGATCTCCAGGCCGAGCACCGCACGGCGCTGGGGCGCGCCGAGGAGACCAGGGTCCGGATCACCGCGGCGAAGTCCGAGCTGGACGGCGTGCTGGAGACCCTCCGCGCGTCGGGCGGCGACCGGCTGGCCACCGCGCAGCGCGAGCTGAAGGGCGTCGACTCGCGGCTGGCCGAGGTCGAGCGCGCCCGCGGCAGGCTGGACGAGGCCCTGGCCGTGCTGGAGGCGGAGGCAAGTTCGGAGGCCGAGTTCTCGGCGGTGGCCGCGCGCGCCGGTGCGGCCCTGGCCGACGTCGGCACGAAGAAGGCCGCACGCGACACGTTCGGCGAGGCGATGTCGGCGCGGAACGCCGCGCGCGCCGAGCTGGCGGAGCTCGAGGCCGAACGGTCGGCGGCCGCCGAACGGCGCGGCAACATCCCCGACCACCTGCACCGGGCGCGTGCCACGCTGGCCGAGGCCGCAGGACTGACCCCGGAGGACCTGCCCTTCGTGGGTGAGCTGCTGGAGGTCCGCACGGAGTTCGAGCCCTGGCGCGGGGCGTTCAACCTGGCGCTGGGCGGCTTCGCGACCAAGATGCTCATCGACTCGGCGCGCATCCAGGCCTTCCGCAAGGCGATCGACGCCGTCCCCACGTCCACGCGGATCCGGTTCGAGGGTGTGCCCACCGGGATGCGCGACGAGCTGGGCCTCGACAAGCGGACCCTGCCCGGCCGGCTCGACGTCCGCGGCGGGCCTTTCGCCGGCTGGCTCAAGCACGAGCTGGCGCAGCGGTTCGCCTACGTCTGCGTGGACACCCCGGGGCAGCTCGGGCAGCACAAGATGGCGCTCACCCGGTCGGGCCAGCAGTCCGAGGGCCACCGCGGCGCGCACGGCGGAAACCTCAGGTCCAACGTGCTGGGCTTCACCAACGGCCGCGCGCTGGCCGACCTCGACGAACGCCTCGGCGAGGCACGCGAACGGCTCGCGGAGGCGGAGCGCCGCGTCGCGGGCGCCGAGGCGCGCCTCAACCGGTACGACGACGAGCTCGCCGCCTATCGCACGGTCAGCGGCCTGACCTGGGACCAGGTGGACGTAGTCGCCGTCCGGGAGGAACGGTCCCGCTGGACGCAGGTCATCCACGAGGTCACCGCGGGCAATCCCGAGATCACGCGCCTGCGGGACCAGTCGGGCGCGCTCGAGAAGCAGATCGACGCCCTCAACCAGGACCTCGGCAAGACGACGGCCCGCGCCGACGCGCTGGAGGCACGCTGGACGGCCGTCACCGACGACGTCGACGCCGCCCAGCAGGCGCTCGACGACGCCGAGGCGGCCGAGGTCGCCGTCGGGCCGGACCAGGGTGAGTACCTCGACGCGCTGTTCCGGGCCGCCGACCTCGACGCTGCGAGCGGTGGTGCGGCGGCCGCCGCGGCGCTCGAGGCGTTCGACGGCGCGTTGCGGCAGGCCACCGAACGGCTCAAGGCGGACCGGGAGGCCGCGCAGACCGCCCTCGGCACGGCGAGGGACGCGCTCCGCCGGACCTTCGAGAACTTCCACGAGCGCTGGCACGACCCGAACCTCGGGACCGACCCGGAGGCGTCCTACGGCGACTACGACCGGATCCTGACGGACCTGGAGACCAGCGGGCTCCACGAGCTCGAGACGGACTGGCGCAACAGCCTCCTGCGTCTGTCCGGGAACGACCTCACCGACCTGTACCGGGCCCTGGCCGGCTCGGTCCGCGAGATCAAGGAGCGGATCGGCCCGGTCAACGACATCCTCGCGAACCTCCCGTTCGCCGACGACGAGCACCGCCTGCGGATCGACGCGCGCGACAACCAGTCGACGGTTGTCGCCGCGTTCCGCAAGGAGCTGCGCAACCTGCGCGAGTCGCTGACCCGCGAGGCGACCGACGCCGAGCGTGAGCGGCGGTACCTGCGGATGGCCAAGGTGATCGACCGGATCCGGCGGAACGCGCCCGACTTCGCCGACCTCGTCGACGTCCGGCGGCACGTGCGGCTCAGCGCCGAGAAGGTCGACCTGGACGGCAACCACGTGGCGCACTACGACGGCATCGGCGAGAAGTCGGGCGGTGAGTCCCAGGAGCTCGTCGCGTTCATCGTCGGCGCGGCCCTGCGCTACCAGCTCGGCGACGCCGGGGCGGAGCGGCCGCGGTACGCGCCGGTGTTCCTCGACGAGGCGCTCATCAAGGCCGACGCGCGGTTCACGGGGCGGGCCGTCGGCGCGTGGCGCGGGCTCGGCTTCCAGCTCGTCATCGGTGCGCCCAACGACAAGTACAGCGCCCTGGAACCGCACGTCGACCTGAAGTACATCGTCCTGAAGGATGCCACTGGCCGGTCCCGGACGAAGGCGGTGGCGGGCGTGGCCGAGCCTGCGGGGCAGCTGGTCACCAACAGCGCCGACTGACCGAGGCTCAGCAGGCCAGGGCGAACCACAATCCTCGCGATTACGGTTCGCCCTGGCCTGTGGACCCCGGTCGGTTGGTCGGTCCCCTCAGCGGCCGAGTGCTGGCTCAGCCCGCCGCGCCGTCCTTCAGCATCGGTGGGCAGGTGCCGCCCGGCTCGGTCAGCAGCTCGAAGTGCCACATCTCGTTCTCGTACACCTGGCACAGCCCGTAGTCGGTGCCGTGCTGGATCATCCAGTAGTCGGCCTCGGTCGGCCCGATGTCGACGGCCTTGCCGCCGATGTGCCGGGACTTCTCGGGCGTGGCGACGACGCGGCGGGCGGCCTCCAGGCTGCCGTGCTTCCGGACCGCCGCGTCCAGCAGCTCCTGCTGGTAGGCGGGGCTGCGCCAGCCGCTCGTGATCCAGAAGTCGATGTCGTCGGCCGCCGCGTCGGCCGCGGCCTGGCGGACGGCGTCGGCGAGCGCCGGGTCGAGGCCCGTGATCGCGGGCAGGTCGTCGTCGAGCGTCGCCGCGCCGTCTGGTATCTCGCCGCCTGCCACGCCGGTCGGGCCGGACGCCGTCGTGCCGTGGTCCAGGGCATCGTCGATCGTCTGGACGACCGGCGAGTCGACGCGGTCGAGCAGGGGGTAGACGCCGAAGAGCGCGGCGAGCAGCACCGCCCCGACCACGAGCACCGCCGGTGTGCGGCGGCCGCCGGAGCGGCCGCGGGCGGGTGCGCCCGCGTGCGCGGGCGGGAGCTGCGCCGGGGGAAGCTGTGCCGGCGGGAGCTGCGCCGGCGGAAGCTGAGTGAGGTCCTGTCGCGTCATGTCCCCAGCCCATCGCGGACGACGTTGCCAGGGCGTCTCCGTTTTTCGATATGCGCCCGATACACCGGGCGGTCGCGGGCACCGGAACGGGCACGGTCACACCCGCGGAGCGGCGGCCCCCTGGGCGTGCAGGACGGGCAGCTGGACCGTGACGCGGAGCCCGCCGTCCGCCCGGGGGGCGAGGGCGAGGGTGCCGTCGTGCGCGGTGGCGATGCTCCGGACGATCGCCAGCCCGAGGCCGACCCCGGCGTGGTCGCCGCGTACCCGTCCGGTGCCGCGCTGGAACGGTTCGGTGAGGGTCGAGACCAGCGCCGGTGTGAGCTGTTCTCCCGTGTTCTCGACGGTGAGCGCCACCGTTCCGGCGCGGACGCTGGTCGTGACCCGTACGCTGCCGTGCTCGGGCAGGTTGTGGACTATCGCGTTGTGGACGAGGTTGGTGGTCAGCTGCAGCAGGAGTGCGTACGAGCCGAGGGCCGGGGCGACATCGCCGGAGGTCTCGATGGTGAGGCCGTGCTTCTCCGCCAGGGGCAGCAGGGTCTCCGTCGCTTCCTCCGCGACGAGGGACAGGTCGACGGGCTCTCGGGCGAAGGAACCCTGGTCGGCGCGGCTGAGGACGAGCAGCGCCTCGGTGAGGTCGATCGCCCGCGTGTTGACGTACCGGAGGCGGTTGATCAGCTCGTCGGCGTCGCGTGCCGGATCGTCGCGGGCGACCTCGAGGAGGGTCTGGGTGATCGCCAGCGGGGTGCGCAGCTCGTGGGAGGCGTTGGCGGCGAATCTTCGCTGTTCGGCGATGTGCGCCTCGAGCCGCGCCAGCATGGCGTCGAACGTGTCGGCCAGCTCGCGGAACTCGTCCTGGCGGCCCTCGAGGTGGATCCGGTGGGACAGCGAGCCGGTCGTGCGGCGTGCGGCGTGGGTGATGCGGCGCAGCGGGCTGAGCATGCGCCCGGCGAGGACCCACCCGCCCAGGAGCCCGAGCACCAGCAGCACCGCCAGCGCCACCGTCGCCCGGGGGAAGAAGGCACGCGCCAGGTCGCCCTGGTTGGGGATGAACTCCGATCCGAGCCCGCCGGGTGCCGAGCTCCCGGGGGCGTAGGTCTGCTCGGGCACGTAGCGCAGCAGGAACACCCACACGATCGCGAGCAGCAGGACGCCGGTGACCATGAGGAACCCGGCGTAGCTGAGGGTGAGCCTGAGGCGGACGCTCATTCCCGGCTGCCTAGCCACGGTCCGCGTCCCGGCTGCCGTCGGCGGGCGCTGCGCCAGGTCCCGTGTCGATGCGGTAGCCGACCCCCGGCACCGTGGCGATGATCCAGGGTTCGCCGAGCCGCTTGCGCAGCGCCGAGACGGTGATGCGTACCGCGTTGGTGAACGGGTCGGCGTTCTCGTCCCAGGCCCGTTCCAGCAGCTCCTCGGCGCCGACGACGCCGCCGTCCGCGGCGACGAGCACCTCGAGGACGGCGAACTGCTTCCTGGTCAGCGCGACGTAGCGGCCGTCCCGGTAGACCTCGCGGCGGAACGGGTCCAGCCGGAGCCCCGCGAGCTCGCTGACCGGGGGCCTGGTGTGCCCGCGCCTGCGGTCGAGCGCCCGCAGCCGCAGCACGAGCTCGCGGAGCTCGAACGGCTTGGTGAGGTAGTCGTCGGCGCCGAGCTCGAACCCCGAGGCCTTGTCGTCCATCCGGTCGGCCGCCGTCAGCATCAGGATCGGGATGCCACTGCCCGAGGCGACGATGTGCCTGGCGACCTCGTCGCCGGACGGGCCGGGGATGTCGCGGTCGAGGACCGCGAGGTCGTAGGAGTTGACGCCGAGCAGCTCCAGGGCGGAGTCGCCGTCGCCGGCGATGTCGGCGGCGATGGCCTCCAGCCGCAGTCCGTCCCGGACCGCCTCGGCGAGGTAGGGCTCGTCCTCCACGATCAGCACGCGCATAGGGGAACCCTAGGCCGTGGGTGCCGTACGCGGCCGGACGCCCGACGCCGTCGTGCCGGGTGCGCACCGGCGGCGTCGGGCGTGCGGCTGCCCGTCGTGCGGGCTAGCCGGCGGCCTGCAGCTGCGGGTACAGCGCGGACAGCGGCCCGGAGAGCGCCTGCTTGACCCGGCGGCTCGTGTCGTCCGCGAGCACCTCGGGCTCGCCGGCCTCCAGCCCGTCGTAGATCGCCGCGACGATGTCCCGCGGGTCCTCCTTCGGCACGTCGAGGGCGGCGATCATCGGCGTGTCCGTGTAGCCGAGGTGCGCGCCCAGCAGGTGGGTCTTCTGGTCCAGCAGCTCGACGCGCAGCGCGTTGCTGAACGACCAGAAGGCGGCCTTCGTCGCGGAGTAGGTGCCGAGGCCGAGCCAGCTCAGGGCGGAGTGCACGTTGATGACGGCGCCACCGTCGTTCCGGGCCAGGACCGGCGCGAACGCCTGGGTGACCGCGAGCTGCCCGAACACGTTCGTCTCGAACACCGAGCGGACGGCGTCCAGCGGCGTGCTGAGGACGGGCTGCCCGGAGTCGGAGATCCCCGCGTTGTTGATCAGGACGGTCGTGTCGGCAGCCTGCTCGGCCGCCGCGGCGATCGAGTCGGGCGAGCTGATGTCCAGCGCCAGCGGTACCACGCGGGGGTCGCTCCACTCCCGCGGCGTGCGGGCGGTGGCGTAGACCTTGGCGGCGCCGCGCTGGAGGGCCTCGGCGACGAACGCGCGGCCCAGGCCGCCGTTCGCGCCGGTGACCAGGACACTTGCGTTCTTGAGGGTAGTCATCGTGACGAGCTCGCTTTCATGAGGTTGTCGTGCGAGGTGGCTTGGGAAGTGGTGGCGCGGGAGGGGACGGCCTGCGAGGGGACGGCGCGCGAGGGGACGGGAAGGGCTGGGACCGCACCGGGCGCGGACGCCGGGGAGCGGAGAGCGAGAAGGGCGGCGAGCGTCAGCGCTACGACGGTCGCGCTGCCCGCGACCAGCGCGGTCTGCAGGTCGACGGCGGTGCCGAGGGCGCCCACCCCGAGCGCGACCACCGCCTGGACGAGGTAGGCGACCAGGTAGGCCGACGACGTCGTCGCGGCCCGGTGCTCCGCCGGCGCGCTCCGGGTGACGAGCGTGACGCCGCCCGAGAAGAGGAGGCTGTAGCCGGCGCCGCCGACCAGCGAGTACAGGACGAGGAACGGCATCGAGTGGGTGGCGCCGGCCGTGATCATCAGCGCCTGCCCGGCCACCGCAGCGAACGCACCGAGGCGGAGCGCCGTGGCTGCCCTGAGCCGCCCCGCGAGGAGCGCGACGACGCCGATCGCCGCTGCGGAGATCGCCAGCACCACGCCGTTTGCGAAGGCGTCGTCGGAGCGCACGGTGTCGCGTGCGAACTGCGCGCCGACGCCGAGGAAGATCGCGCCGAGCGCATAGGCGGCGGAGACCCCGAACGTTCCCGCCAGGAACGGCATCCGCCGCTCGGGCACGGCCAGCCGGCGCGGGCGCCAGCGGCCCGCGGTGGTGCGTGCGGGGCCGGGTGCGGAACCGGGCGCGGAGCCAGGTACGGAGCGAGGCACGGCGCGGGGCAGGAACCAGACGGCACCCAGCCCGACGACGACGCCCGCGAGCAGGACGCCGTAGGCGGCGTGCAGCGGGCTGGGCCCGTACTGCACCGTCGCGCCGCCGACGAGCAGCGCCGTGATGATGCCTACCGAGCTTGCCCCGGCGGTGATGGCGCCGGTGCGGTCGCGGCCGCCGTCGCGCCCCGCTGACGCGATGACGCTCGACGCGATGACGCTCGTCGCCGGGCCCAGGCTGAGCCCCACCCCGATGCCCATGAGCGCGCGGCCGGTGAGCAGGAGCGCCAGGTTCGGCGCGAGCAGGAAGGTGAGGGCGCCGAGCCCCAGGAACCCGAGCCCGGCGAGGATCGCGTTCCGGCTGCCCACCGTCTCCGCGAACCCGCCGAGCAGGAGCAGCGTGCCGATCAGTGCGACGGGGTAGGCGGCGAACACGGCGGTCGTGATGGCGGTCGTCAGGTGCCACTCTGCCGCGTACGCCGGATAGACGAGCGTCGGCGCGGCCGATGCCCAGAGTGCGAGGGCCACGGCAGAGGCTGCGGCCCAGCGACTGCCCCGCGGCGCCCAGGTGAAGGCCATGGGAACTCCTGTCTGAGTTGGAAATGCCAACCTAGCAGGGCTAAGTTTGGATCTACAACTCAGAGGCGTAGGATGTGGCCATGAGCACAACGCCCCGCGAACGAAATGCCCGCTGCTCCGTGGCCAGGAGCCTGGACGTGCTGGGGGAGAAGTGGACGCTGCTCGTCGTCCGGGAGGCCTTCTTCGGGGTGACGCGGTTCGCGGACTTCCGCGCGCGCCTGGGGATCGCCCCCGACGTGCTGACGGCCCGGCTGGAGACCCTTGTCGAGGGCGGGGTGCTGGCACGCCGGCCGTACCGGGACGAGGGGCAGCGGCAGCGCGAGGAGTACGTGCTCACCGAGGCGGGGGCCGAGCTCAAGACGATCCTCGCGGCGTTCGTCGCGTGGGGTGACGTGCACCGGCCCTCGGGTTTCGGACCCTCGACGGTCTACGTCGACCGCGACACGGAGGAGCCGGTGCGCATCGCCTTCCTGACCGACGACGGCCGGGAGCTGGCGCCCGAGGACGTCGGCGTCGTCGCCGGGCCGGGTGCCCTGGCCGCGTAGCGGGTCCGCCTCGATCACGCGGTCGCGCATGCTTTGGCGCCCGGAATCACGCACAACCGTGTGATCGAGGCGGATCTCCATGCTGCGCCCGGTCAGCGGGTCAGCAGGTGGTACTGCGCTGCCACCTCCCGGGGGTGATCGCGCGGTCAAGGACCTGGCCGCGGTGCGCGGCCGCTGAGACGGAGCGGCATGGAGTGGTGGAGCTCGCAGCGCGAGTTCGCCGAGGTGGGCTCGCTGGGGTGGGCTCGCCGGGGTGAGGTGGCCCCGAGTGAAGGGTGCCGGGGCTGCTGAACTTCGTCCGGCGTGGCCACGTCTGAATCACTCTTGCTGAATAGTTCGGTTCAGCCCGCGAAGTCGGGGCTCAGGCGAACGAAGTTCAGCAGAGCTGGCACCCGCCACAAGGGCACACCGTGCCCGACCCCGTGGCCCGCGAACGGCTCAGTACTCTCACCTCGCCGCGGGTGTGCTCCGTTCCCGCGGCCCGACGGGGAGCAGCGCGGGGGAGGGTTGGCCCGTCGTCAGCCAGTGGGCAAGGGTCTCGTGGAACAGATAGGGGTCCTCGAGGCTCCAGACGTGGTGCATGCCCGGTGCCAGTCGCGCCACCGCGCGGGGTGCGCGGGACGTGACCTCGCCCAGCGCGTCGCGGAACGTCCGTGGCTCCTTCTCTCCGACGATCGCCAGCACCGGTGCGTCCAGCCGGTGCAGGCCGTCGAGCAGCGCGCTCGGGACGCCGTCGTAGATCTCCGGGACCATGCGACGGGCGGATTCCCGGTCGATCCCGAGGCCGGTCTCGACGAACAGGTCGACGGAGTCCGCCGGCATCCGGTACGCCCGCGCCAGGAACTTCCAGTACGCGGGGCGGTCCCACAGCGGGACCTGCGCCAGTCCGGCCCAGCGGCCGATGCCCCGCATGCCGCGCAGGATCGCCCCGCTCGCGAACACGCTGCGGACGAGCTCCGGGTGGCGCGCGGCGAGGGCGACCCCGACGATCGCGCCGAGCGACAGCCCGACCACGTGAGCCCGGCCGCCGTGGGCGCGCTCGCGGACGACCTCGGCGACCTGGTCGGCCGTGCTCGCGAGGTCGGTCCACGGTTCGTGCGCCGACCTGCCGAAGCCCGGCAGGTCGGGCACGAGCGCGTGGTGGCCGGGCAGCGCCTCCGCCTGGTCGGTCCACATCCAGCCGGCGACGTTGCCGCTGTGCAGGAACAGGACCGACTCGCCGGCGTCGGGCCGCTGCTCGGCGACGTAGAGGCTCACAGGGCGGCCTCCAGCTCGTCGAGCCACGTGAGCTCGGCCTGGACCTCGAGGATCCCCTTACGCAGCGTCGCCGACCGGAGCCGGGCGGACAGGTCGCCGTCCACCACCGGGAGGCTCTCCAGCGTGGCGAGCAGACGGCGCGCCGCCTCGCGGCGCTCCGCGATGAGCGTCCGGACCAGCTCTGGGTCGTCCTCCCGGCCGGCGAAGAAGAGCCTGCCGAGGAACGGCTCACGGGGCTTCTCGTCGGGCAGGGGGGACCGCAGCCATGCGGTGAGCCTGGCCCGGCCGCCGTCGGTGAGCCGGTGCTCGCGCCGGTCGGGCTTGCCCGCCTGCGGCACGACGCGGACGTCGACGAGGCCGTCCTGCTCGAGCCGGGCGAGCGTGCGATAGATCTGCGACTGGTCGGCGGACCAGAAGTGGGCGACGGTGCCGTCGAAGGCTTTCTTGAGGTCGTAGCCGGTCATGGGGCGCAGGTCGAGGAGGCCGAGGATCAGGGCGTCGAGTGCCATGCCGCATACCCTACAGGACATATATAAGACAATGCACATATGGGCGGGCCGGTCCCGGGCCGAACCGCTGGATCGCCCCGCCGTGCGCGGCAAGGGTTGTCCACAGCCTCGGTCGGCTCGTCCCGCCGATCCGTGGCAGGCTGTGCGCCATGTTGAGAACGACTCTCGTTCGCGCCCGCCTCGAGGGAGGGCGCTGACGTGGCGAACCTGCTCATGATCGAGAGCTGGCTGCAGTCCACCGGCCTCATGCTCCCGCCTCTGCTGCGCGACGGCGGCCACCGCTACGTCCTGGTGACGCGCGACCCCGACCTCTACCGCCTGCCCGACGGCGAACCTCATCCCGTCCTGGCGCTCGCCGACGATGTGGTGGTGGCCGAGACCAACGACGACGCCGCGCTCGTCGCCGTGGCCCGGGCCGTCGCGGTTCGGCGGGGGATCGACGGCGTGCTGACGACCTGCGACTACTACCTGCCGGCCGTCGCGGTCGTCGCCGAGGCGCTGGGCCTGCCGGGCGCACCGGCCGACGTCCTGCACACCGCCACGCGCAAGCACCGCGTGCGCCAGGTGCTTGCCGCCAAGGGCGTGCCGGACGTGCCGTACGCGGTGGCGTCCACCTGGGCGCAGGCGCACAAGGCGGCCGCCGATCTCGGCTATCCGCTGGTGGTCAAACCCGTCGACATGAACTCCGGCACCAGTGTGCGCAAGGTGCACGACGAGGCAGGGCTGGCCGTCGCCTTCGCCGAGGCGACGGCGCCCGAGCGCAACACCCGCGACCAGCCGTTGGAGCGGCTCGCGCTGCTCGAGGCGGTGCTGGAGGGGCCCGAGTACAGCGTGGAGTCCGTGACCAGGGACGGCGTCACGCAGGTGCTTGGCATCACCGCGAAGTCGGTGGCGGAGCCGGGTGTCGAGGCAGGGTCCGGGTTCGTCGAGTCGGGGCACCTGTTCCCGGCGCCGCTGCCGTCCGACGAGCGCGCCGCGATCGAGCGCCACGTCGTGGCCGTGCTCGACGCCGTCGGGCTCACGCACGGGATCAGTCACACGGAGGTGCGGGTCACCGCCGCCGGACCGCGTCTGGTCGAGCTGAACCCGCGGCAGGGCGGTGGTTACATCTTCGAGCTCGTGCGACTGGTGACCGGGTTCAACCCGCTGCAGGTGCTGGTGGACCTGGCCCTCGGCCGGGAGCCGGTGCCCGGGCCCCCGGCCGCGGCCAGCGCGGCGGTGACGTTCCTGCTGCCGCCGTCCGACGGCGTGGTGCGCGAGGTGCGGGGCGTGGAGCGCCTGGCGGCTGACGACCGCGTGGTCGGCTACGAGACGCCGTCGGCGGGCCGTGAGGTGCGGCCCGGTGACAACAACGAGCGGATCGGGCACGTGCTGGTCGCGGACCGGCGGGGTCGGGACGCGAAGATCTGGGCGGACGAGCTGGCGGCAGGCCTCGACGTCCGGATCGACACGACGGTCGCGGCCCGCTGACCGAGCGCTCGCGCGCACAACAAACGCCCCGGCGCTGAGCGCCGGGGCGTCGTGCGTGGTGCGTCACGCCGGCCCGGGAGGATCGGTCCGGGACGATCAGTCCGGGACGATCAGACCACGCCGGACGGCGGGGACCAGCCGGGCCGGGACCTTTACCTGGCGTCCGTCCACGGTGGTCACCGGGACGAGCTCTGGCACTTGGGCCTTCCACTGCGAGCGCCGGGTTCGCGTGTTGGACCGGGACATCTTTCTCTTGGGGACCGCCATGACGGCCTCCTTTCTGTCAGCGCTCCTCGCGGAAGTCCACGTGCTTGCGGACCACGGGGTCGAACTTGCGCAGGACGAGGCGGTCAGGGGTGTTGCGCCGGTTCTTGCGGGTCACGTAGGTGAAGCCGGTGCCCGCCGTCGAGCGCAGCTTGATGACCGGTCGGAGGTCAACGCGTGAGGCCATCAGTTGCCGCCCTTGTTCTCGTCGGTGCCGTTGTTGGTGCTGCTGTTGCCGTGCCTGGCGTAGCGCTGGCGGAACTTCTCGACGCGGCCGGCTGTGTCGACCACGCGGGCCGAGCCGGTCCAGAACGGGTGGCTCTCGCTGCTGATCTCGATGTCGACCACGGGGTACGTGTTCCCGTCGGACCACTCGATGGTGGCCGTCGGGCGGCCGGGACCGCCTGCCGTGTCACCGGCGAGCGTCGAGCGGGTGAGGAACGTGAAGTCCGCGCTCGTGTCCCGGAACACCACGGGGCCGTAGGTGGGGTGGATGTTCTTCATGACTGGCTCCTTCCGCTCAGCCCTGGCGCGCCTTCCAGCGCGGGTTGAGCTTGTTGATCACGAACGTCTTGCCGTGCCGGCGCACGACCTTCGCGCCGGGCTTGTTCTTCAGGGACCGCAGGGACGCGCGAACCTTCATGTGTCACTCCTTCGATGTGGGGTCCTGGGGCCGAGTGGGCCGGGTGGGTCGCCGGCCGGCCGTCACCAGCTCGACTTCGTCACCCCGGGCAGCTCGCCCCGGTGCGCCATGTCGCGCAGCCGGACCCGGGACAGGCCGAACTTGCGCGAGTACGCGCGGGGTCGGCCGTCGACGACGTCGCGGTTGCGCAGCCTCGTCGGGCTGGCGTCGCGCGGCTGCGCGGCCAGCTCGCTGACGGCGGCGGCGCGCACGGCGGCGTCCAGGGTCAGGTTCCGGATGATGCCGCGCAGCTCGGCGCGTCGCTCCGCGTACCGGGCGACCACCTCGCGGCGTCGGGCGTCGGCGGCGATCTTCGACTTCTTGGCCATCAGACCTTCTCCCCTCGGGCAAGGATCTGGGCCACGACCACGTCGATGCCCTTGCGATCGATGGTCTTGATGCCCTTCGCACTCACGCGGAGCGTGACGTTGCGGCCGAGCGACGGAACCCAGTAGCGCTTCTTCTGGATGTTCGGGTTGAACCGGCGCTTGGTACGCACGTGGGAGTGCGAGACCGAGTGGCCGAACCCCGGCACGGTGCCCAGCACCTGGCATCTGGCTGACACATGACCTCCTGCTGCTGCGACGGCGACCTGGCCGCCGCGTGTGAGAACGGTTCTCATAACGCGCTACAGTGAACCAGAACTGAGAACGGTTATCAATAATTCCCGGCTGGACCGGGGCGAGGAGGCAGCATGTACCGAACCGGCAAGAACCGCGGAACCATCCCGGTGAGCGTCCTGGCCACGACCGATCCGGTGCTGCGCGACTCCGCGCTGTTCGGCCTCCTCATGGACGCGCCAGGGGTCGTCGCCGTGCGGCACGACATCCACGCCGACCACCTGCGCCGCGTCGTCCTGGACGCCACCGGCGTCATCGAGGACGTGATCGTGCCGCTCGAGCACGCCTGCCTGTCCTGCGCCGTCCGCGAGGACGCCGTCCCCACCATCGCCCGCCTCGCCCGCGACGGCCGCTGGACCCAGGTACTGCTCGCCCTGCCCGTCAGCGCCGAACCGCTTCCCGCCGCCCGCGCCCTCGCGATCGCCGCGGAACCCGGGGGAGCGCTGGACCACACCCGCGTCGCGACCTCCTTCACCGTCGTCGACCTCGACGCGCTCCAGCACGACCTCCTCGGCGAGGACACCCTCGCCGAACGCGACCTCGAGCTCACACCCGACGACGAACGCTCGGTCGGCGAGGCGCTCGCGGCCCAGATCGAGCAGGCGGACCTGGTCGTGACGAGCTCGACGGCGCCGGATGCCACCTCGTCCGGCCTGCTCGACCGCCTCCGCGGTACCGGGACGCGGCGGGTGGACGGCCTGCACGCGCTCTCGGCGTCGCACCTCGCCGCCGCCACGCACTCACCCGCACGCGCCGAGCGCCGGGCCCACCCCCTGGGAGCCGTGGTGTTCACCGGCCCGGGCAGCCTGCCCGGCGACCGGAGCTGGACGCTCGAGCTGCGCTCGGCCCTGCCCTTTCACCCGGAGCGGCTGCTCGACCACATCGAGGACCTGAGCGCGGGCGGACTCCGGGCGCGCGGCGTGTTCCACGTCGCCGACCGGCCAGGGCTTGCCTGCCTGTGGGACGGCGCCGGCGGCCAGCTCGCATTCGCCGACCTCGGGCCGTGGCCGGAGGTGTGCGCGGGCACGAAGCCGCACACCCGGATAGTGGTGGTCGGCGTGGCCGACGACCAGGGCCCCGGCCTGGACGGCGAGCAGCAGCGGCTGCGCGATGCCTTCCACGCCGCCCTCTGCACCCCGGAAGAGCTGGCCGCGGGCGTCGAGTGGCTGTGGCGCGAGGACCACCTCGCCCCGTGGCTGGGCGCGCGCTCCGTCTAACCCCTCGTTGAGTGCTGGGTATTTGCGCTCTCGGAACGTTTCGACAGGGCAAATACCCAGCACTCAACGGACGGTCAGCGGGGGGAGAGGTAGGCGGCCGACTGCGGGCGGGTGCCGGACGGGGTCGTCCAGCTTGCCGGGCCGGCTGTTATCCGCGTCCAGCCCAGGCGTTCGTAGAGGCGGACGGCGGGGCCGCCGTCGTCCACGACGTCGAGGACGAGCCGACGTCCGCGGCGGGGTGGCAGGTCCTCCACCCGCTCCAGGAGGGCGGTGGCCACACCCGTGCCGCGGGCCGCCGGGGTGACGAACAGGCGGCTGACGCCGGCGAGGCCGGTGACCGGGACCTTGGCGGCCTCCGCGAGCTCGGCCGCGTGCTCGACCTTGCCGCCCTCGACGATCATGACGTGTCCGACGATCTCGCCGTCGGCGAGCGCCACCCACGCGCCCAGCGTGCCGTCGGGCGTGAGCCAGGCGATCGGGTCGTCCGGCCAGACCATCGGGTAGCTGTCGCTCTCGTGGACCAGTCGCAGTGCGTCCGCCACCCGGTCGAGGTGAGCGGCGTGGCGCGGGGCGATCATGACGTCGGGCACGGGGCTCAAGGTATCTGACGCCGATTGCGCCGGTGTTGCGCGGGCCGGGACCGTAGTCGCTCAGGAGCGCGCGGCAGGCCTGCGGAAGTAGCGCGCCCACCGGCGGATCGTCGTGACGACGAACCAGAGCCCGAGACCGGCCAGCGGGCAGACGACGAACCAGGGGAACGGGTCACCCTCGGTGAACCCCCTGGGTCTCGGACCCTCGATGTGGTTGACCTGGGCGTTCCACCAGCCGAACCACGTGACGGCCGCAAGACCCAGGAAGATCAGCGCCAGGACCGTCGAGTTGTGCGCCAGCCGCCTGGCCTCGGCGGGATCCCTGCTTCCCTGCGCCGTCCCGCTCACGCGGCCACCGCCCGGACCAGCACGCCGAACGTCGGATCGGCGTCGATCCGCTCCGGTGGTTGCAGCGCGTCGAGCTGTCCGGCCTGCAGGCGCCACACGCCCCCGGCGTCGATCTTGACGGCGGCCGTCCGGACCGCCCCGCTCGACCGGCTCACCTCGATGCTGCCGCCGAACGGGCCGCGACCGGCCTCCTCGAACCCCGCCCGCACGTAGCCGGCCGCCGCCTGCTCGACCGGGAGGCCGGGCCTGACCGGGCAGACGACCCACAGTCCGTAGGGCGCGGGTTCGAGGAACACCGTCCCGTTCGGCGCGGACACGAACACGGCGACGGACTTCTTGTCGCCCGCCACCGTGACCGCCTCGACCCACGTCGTCGCCGTGCCGCAGATCCCGGCGAGGGCCGCCGCCTCGTCCACCGGCCGGACGCCGTCGTCGCTGGTGTCGACCTTGCCACGGGCGATCAGCGTGCTCATGCCGACCCCGACGGCGGGAGAGTCGGTGCTCAGCGCAGGCAGGTGCAGCATCGAACGAGTGCGCAGCGCAGCCTCGGTCCCGGTCGCGGAGAGGATCGCGGTGATCTCGAACCCGGTGAACCCCGTCACGATGTTCCGGAGGTCGGGCGGGGCGGTCTGGTTCGTCATGGGCTACCTCTCGTCGTGCAGGTTCGTGCGTGCTCGTGGGGCGGGGCCGTCGTCACGCCAGGCTCGACGCGAGCACCCGGAAGGTCGGGTCAGGATTCGTGGGGGCCGGTTCCGGGACGTCGCGGCCCGGACCGCTCGACAGGCTCCAGGACCGGTCGTGCGCCACGGTGACCACAGACGACCTCGTCGTGCCGTCGCCGTTGATGACCCGGACGCTTCCGGCGAACGGCCGGCCCTCCGGCAGGCTGCCGAACGCCGCGGCGACGAGCCGCGACCCGATCACCGGCAGCGGGTCCTCCCGCGGCATCGGCCAGACGTGCCACACGTCGTACGGGCGGGGTTCGAGCAGCACCGTCCCCGTGCGCGAGCGGACCAGCGCGGCGACCTTCGTCGCGTCGTCGGTGGTCCCGATCACCTCGGCCCACTGCTCCCCGTCCATCAGGGTCGACGCGATCTCGTTGACCGGACCCTGCGGCGCGAGCCGGCCCTCGACCACCCGGGCCAGGTGCCGCACGAGCAGCGATCCGACACCCGCCGTGGTGATCGGCGAGTCCAGGCCGTCAGTGGGCAGGTTGAGCAGGACCCGGGCCCGGTCCGTGGCCCCGTTGCGGCGCATCGAGACGAGGGCGAGGAGCTCGACCGTGGCCAGCTCGACCCGGGCGCCACCGCCTGTCGTGCCGCCTCCTGGTGCTTCGACGCTGATCCCGGTGATCGTCATGCCCTTCCTCCGGTGCGGCTCTCAGGCGTTGTGATGTCCTGCCTGGTCATCAGTCTGGTCATCTGGCTGGTCATCGTCAGAACCCGAGCAGGTCGCCGGCGTCCTCGAGCAGGTCACGTCCGCCGTCGACGACGTCGTTCGCGGCGTCCCCGATCGAGTCGGCGGCTGAGTCGACGGCATCGATGGCGTCGCCCGTGATCTCCATGCCCTCCCAGAAGATGGGTTCGTAGACGTCGTGGGCGGCGTCCGCGAGATCCTCCGAGAGCTGCGTGTCGGAGAACTCGTTGTAGACCGTGCCGACCAGGCCGTAATCGACCATGTTCTGAGTGAGCGGGCGGTCGGACACGAGGCCGTTGACGATGGACGCCCCGCCCCATACCGCGCCCGCGATGGCGAAGGCCGGGGCGACCGGCGGGACGAGCGAGCCTCCGGAGAGGACCGCGCCGACCCAGCCGTCACCCGCGCTGTACAGGTCGCGGGACTCGCCGGAGAACACGAAGTCGACCATCGAGTCGGCGGTCTGATATCCGCCGGTCAGCACACCGGCGACGCCGAACACCCCGCCGGCGCCCTTGCCGGCGTCCGACCAGCCACCTTCGCCGAGCAGCTCGAGCGCGTAGGCAGCGAGCCCTGGGGGCGTGGTGAGCGGGCCGAGGTCGTCGATGAGCTGTCGGAACCAGCCCGGCTCCTCGCCGTAGAACTCCGCGGGGCGGTCCGCGTCGACGCCGATGCCGTTCCCGGCATGGACGCCGACCCCCGGTCCCACGCCGATGCCGCGTCCGTCGTCGACGCCGATGCCGTGTCCGCCGCCCGACAGCTCGTCCGACGTCGCCTCCTGGCTGTCGGCGTTCCCGCGCACGGTGTCCGCGACCGTGGCCAGAGCCTGGGCCGACGCCGCGATCGACGGGCCGTGCGACCCGTACCACTCGTCCCGGAAGCTGTCCGCGTCCATGCCGCTCCACTGCTCCGGGACGGGCATGGCGGACTCGACGGCGCGAACCACGCCGTCCAGCACCTCACCACCGCGCGCGATGCGGTCCGCGAGCTGCCGCAACGCCTCGACGTCCGCGCCGTACATGTTGCCGGTCACCCGCACCTCCGCTCACCTCGCACGTCCGGACCTCGGCAGTGCCACGCCATCGGCGCCGTACGCAAACGTAGGCAGCCGCGCTTGCAAGAACCTTGTGCGCGGCTTGCAGATCCTGCTCGGCACGTTGAATTGCCGTCTGGAGAGAGCCGATGTCTGACATGTCACAGCGCCGAGATCACGCCCTAATCGTTTAGGTTTTCGCGAGCATTGACCCCATAGATCCGATTTATTTAGACTGGGAGCGCTTCCAGGTGATGCCTGACCCGTTTCGCGGCGACGGACCTCACCTGCGATGCCGCCCCACAGGTCCTCAACGATGCTGACCACAAGGAGCTACGTCCTATGTCGAGATTCAGATCCGCTCTCGTGTGCCTCGCGGCCGCGATCGTCGTGGCGACGTCCGGGGGTGTGACAGCGCAGGCCGCCGAGACGTCCCAGGCCGGCGCCTCCGACGTCTCCGTGGCCGCCAGCTCCGGCTGCGGCAAGGCCCCGACCCTCGCCAGCGGCAAGCACAACATCCAGAGCAGCGGCCAGAACCGCAGCTACATCCTCAAGGTCCCCGCGAACTACGACCGCAACAAGCCGCACAAGCTGATCTTCGGCAACCACTGGTTGGGCGGCACCGCCGAGCAGGTCGCAGGCGGCGGCTCCGACGGCGCCGTCTACGCGCACTACGGGCTCGACGCCCTGTCCAACGGCTCGGCGATCTTCATCGCGCCACAGGGCCTGAACAACGGCTGGGCCAACTCGAACGGCCAGGACGTCGTGTTCTTCGACGACATGATCCGGACGGTCGAAGCCGCCCTCTGCGTCGACGAGTCGCAGCGGTTCTCCCTGGGCTTCAGCTATGGCGGCGCGATGAGCTACGCGCTGGCGTGCGCCCGCCCGAACGTGTTCCGCGGGGTCGTCGCGATCGCAGCGCCCGGCGGGATCAGCGGCTGCAGCGGGGGCACGGGAGCAGTCGCCTACATGGGCGTTCACGGCGTCTCGGACAACATCGGTGCCGGGCGCGGGATGCGCGACCGGTTCCTCTCCAACAACGGCTGTGCCCCGCAGAACGCGCCGGAGCCGGCGGTCGGCAGCCTGACGCACACCCTCACTACCTACTCCTGCCGCGCCGGCTTCCCGGTCGTGTGGGCACCGTTCGACGGCGGCCACCAGCAGGGACCGGTCGACGGTTGCCGCGGTTGCGAGAGCGGCGCCCGGAGCTGGGTGAAGGGCGAGATCTGGCGCTTCATCAGCCAGTTCTCCTCGACCCCGCCCGCCGACAGCGGCCAGGTGCGCAACAGCGGCGCCAACCGCTGCCTGGACGTCTCCGCGCAGTCGCAGTCGAACGGTGCGGTCGTGCAGCTGTGGGACTGCCACAACGGGGCGAACCAGCAGTGGTCCGTCACCGCCTCGAAGCAGCTCTCCGTCTACGGCGGCAAGTGCCTCGACGCCGAAGGTGCCGGGACCTCACCGGGGACCAGGGCCATCATCTGGGACTGCCACGGCGGCGCGAACCAGCAGTGGAACGTGAACGCCAACGGCACGATCACCGGCGTCCAGTCGGGGCTGTGCCTCGGCACGACCAACAACGGGACGGCCAACGGGACGGTGGCGGTCCTGTCGACCTGCAACGGCTCGGCGAGCCAGAACTGGACCCTGAGCTAGTCCGCCGACCGGCGCACCCGCCGCGCCACGCACGACGGAACGGGCCTTCCGTGTGGGGGCCCGTTCTGCTGTGCCCTTGAAAAGACCTCGATGCGCCCCGAGCGCGCGTGCCAGGGTCGTCCCATGCTGATCGCTCCTGAGCAGCGCCTCCTCGACGCGGCGCTCGAGACGGCCTCCCGCCTCCCGGCGGACGGCACCTACCTGAACACCGTCGCGTCCGCCGTCATGGACGTCCACGGCGACATCTACACCGGGGTGAACGTCGGGCACTTCACCGGCGGCCCGTGCGCGGAGCTCGTCACGCTCGGGGTGGCGGCCGCCGCTGGGGCCGGCCCGATCGCGCTGATCGTCGCGGCAGGTGACGAGGGGCGCGGCGTCATGCCCCCGTGCGGACGGTGCCGCCAGGTCCTGCTCGACCAGCAGCCGGACTGCCGCGTCATCGTGCCCGACGGCGACGACGCGAGCTCCGTCCCGGCCCGCGAGCTGCTTCCGTACCCGTCCCAGCACCCGGACGCGGATCCGCCGCGCCTGCTGCGGTTCAGCCCGGGTCACTGGGACAACGTGGTCGCCGGCGTCAAGACGGCCACGACCCGCTTCAACGACCCCGCCACGCCGGGGCCGGCTACGTTCCTGTTCGAGTTCGACGACCGGTACCGGTCCCTGCCCGGGGTGGTCGAGTCCGTCGAGCACGTCCGGTTCGCCGACATCACCGACGCCCAGGCCGCCCTGGAGGGCTGTTCCGCCGACGAGCTGCGCACGGCGCTGCGGACCTACTACTACCCGGAGATCGTCGACGACGACGTGGTCGACTTCGTGCGGTTCCGCGTCGTCGAGAACGGCTGACCGGCGAGGCGTTCGTCGCGGGCCGCGCTCGTCCTACGCTGGGGCTGAGCAGCCGAAGGATGCCTCAGGACAAGGGAGTCGTGAGATGGCGCGGTACCTGATCTCGTTCGAAGACGGTGCGATGACGTTCCCGGAGGCGGACCTGCCCGACGTCGCGAGGGCCGCGCACCACGTGGTCCAGCAGGCCAAGGACGAAGGTGTGTGGATCTTCGGGGCGGGTCTGAACGTCCACGAGGTGAGCGTCGTGGACACGGACGGTTCGGTGACCGACGGCGTTCCCCCGCGCAGCACCGAACGCCTCGGCGGGTTCTCGATCATCGACGTGCCCTCACGCGAGGAGGCCAACGCGTGGGCCGCCCGGTTCGCCGTCGCCTGCCGGTGCGCGCAGGAGGTCCGGGAGCTGATGTCCGACCCGGAGTCCTGATCCGGCCCTCAGCCCGTTGGCTGGAGCATCGCGAAGCTGCGTTCGAGCAGTTCGGAGATCGTGGTGTCGTCGTCGACGTTCGCCCAGGTGGTGAACGCGACGTCGAGGCAGGCGAGGGCTGCCTGGACGATGATCTCGGCGCGTAGTGCGGTGTCGTCGCCGTCGGCCAGCCGGGCCGCGACGAGGGGGACGAGCATGCGTCCCCAGAGCTGGTGCTTCTCGAGGTTGCGGGCGCGCAGGGACGCGGTGCTGACGAGCACCCGCATGGCCACCTTGCCGCGCTGGACGCGGCCGTTCTGCGCCAGGAGGTCGACGAACGCCTCGAAGGAGGCCAGGAGCGAGTCCCAGACGGGCTCGTCGGCGGGGCGGGCCGCGAAGGCGTCGCGGACGAACTCGCCCCACTGCTCGGGCTCACCGACCACGACGTCTTCCTTGGCGGGGAAGTAGCGGTGGAACGTGCGGCCCGACATGCCCGCGGCTGCGGCGATCTGTTCGACGGTGACCTGGTCGAACCCGTGCTCGGCGAACAGGTCGAGCGCGATCTCGGTGATGCGTGCGCGCACGGCGTCGCGGCCTATCTCGCGCAGGCTCGGCCCGCTGCTCGTCGTGCTCGGCATGGCTCCAGCCTACCGTCCGTGCCACTCGTGTCAGTGGCTGACAGAAGTGGCGTATGCTGACAGCCATCGCCTCACAGCTAAGGAGTCTCATCATGGAGACGCGCACACTGGGCCGGCAGGGCCTCACCGTTTCAGCGCTGGGCTACGGCGCCATGGGGACGGCGGCGTTCTACGGGCCCACCGACGACACCGAGTCGATCGCCGCGATCCGCCGCGCCCACGACGAGGGCGTCACCTTCTTCGACACGGCCGAGCTGTACGGCTGGGGAGAGGGGGAGAAGCTGCTCGGCCACGCGCTCGCGCCGATCCGCGACGAGGTGGTCATCGCAACGAAGTTCGGCTTCACCGAGACGTACGGGTCCGACTCGCGGCCCGGCCACATCCGAGAGGTGGTCGACAACAGCCTGCGGAACCTGAACGTCGACACCATCGACGTGCTCTACCAGCACATCCCGGACCCGAACGTCCCGATCGAGGACGTCGTTGGCGTCATGAAGGAGTACGTGGACGCCGGCAAGGTCAAGTACCTCGGCCTCTCGAACGCCGACGAGGACACGATCCGGCGGGCCCACGCGGTGCATCCGATCTCGGTGGTGCAGGAGGAGTACTCGATCTTCGACCGGGAGTCCGAGGCGCTGCAGCCCGTGCTGGAAGAGCTCGGCATCGGGTTCGTCGCCTACTCACCACTTGCGCGCGGCTTCCTGAGCGGTGCGACCAAGCCGCGCGACCAGTACGACGCCGACGACGTGCGCCAGCTGATCGGCTGGTGGGCTCCCGAGAACTTCGACGCCAACGTCGAGATCTCGCGGCGGCTGGGGGATCTTGCGGCGAGCAAGGGCATCACGCTCGCGCAGCTCTCGCTGGCCTGGCTGCTGGCCCGGAAGGACTATGTGGTGCCGATCCCGGGGTCGCGCAACCCTGAGCGCGTGGCCCAGAACGTGGCGGCGGCCGGCATCACCCTGACGGACGACGACCTGGCGCGGATCGCGGAGATCGTCCCGGACGGGGCGGTGGGGAGCCGGGGCGTGTGACCCTCCGCTTCGGAGGGCTCGCGGCGACAAGACGACCATGCAGTTGCTGCCAAGATGCCGCGCATCCTGGCAGCAACTGCATGGTCATCTTGAGTCCTGCCCAAGGTGGAGTCCACCCTCGGATTACTGCGGACGGCCTGGTCGTGGTCGGGATGTGAAGCGCTGAAGAGGGTCCGCCTAGGCTCTCTCACGTGGCACGATGCCGCTTATGGCCCGCATCGTGCACATCTTCACGTTCCGCGCTTTCCCGTCCGTCGCCGACGGCGTCCCGCTGACCGAGGCTTATGACTTCGGGCGGTTCAGCCCGCACCTCGTGAACCGCCCCGGCGACACCCTGCGTGTCACGAGCCTCGGTCAGCACGACGACGTCCGGGTCGCCACGGACACGTCCACCCTCGCGCCGCTCGACATGACCGCACGGCTGTGGTCGGACGGGGCCTCGCTGGCCCAGCTGCACCTCTCGTACGAGCTCGATGCCCCGACTCCGCACGAGGTTGCGAACCACTTGGCGGTCTTCTGCCACGAACGGACCTCGCTGTCGCTCGACGGCGTTCCGCTGGTCGAGTGGCTCGTCGACAAGGCGAACCTCGGAGGGGAACCCCGGCTCGGCCAGGACGTCCTGCAGTTCGTCGAGTTCGACGACGCCACCGGCCTGGTCACCGACGAGAACGAGCCCAGCAACGACGCCATCGCGATGATCTACCGCGCCGCTGAGCGGCTGCCGGACGGCGGTGTCCCGGCCAGGATGCCGACCGCGCTCAACTCGTTGGCCGGCGCGTTCGCAGCCCATGGGCGCGGCGTCGTCGTGCTCGGCGGGCAGAGCCTGGCGACGGCGGCGACCGTGCGCCTGACAGCCTGCGAGCTGCTGTTCGCCGTCGGGCGGGCCCGGCATGCGCGAGCCAAGATCGAGAAGCTGCTCGAGGGATCGCGCACCCGGGACGAGGCCTCCGGGATCTGGGACGACGCGGTACGCCTGAGCGAGGTCGCCCGGGAGGTCCGCAGGCAGCGCACCATCATGGCGCTCGACGTGCAGGGCTATGCCGACGGTCTGTTCATGCCCGAGCTCGTGATCGACAGCTTCCGCACCAGCTTCGCCGAGGCGCTCCGCCTCAGCGAGCTCACCGAATCGACGGTCGGACTCATGGACGCACTCAGCGACGTGATCGGCTCCAGCCTCGCCGACGTCCAGCTGCGCGCCGCAAAGCTCGCCGACACCCGGGAGCGCCGCTGGCAGCTCGGGGTCGGCATGGCGTCCGGGATCGCGATCCCCGTCGCGTTGCTCCTGTCGTACTTCGGCGTCTCCAGCGAGGCCACCATCCCCGCTGACCGATCGATCTACGACCTCACCGTCTACGGTCTGGTGTGGGCGCTCGCGGTCGCCTCAGCATTAGCGATCGCTGCGATGACGCTCAGGCAGTACTTCCGCACGAAGAACGGGGACAGCACGACATGGCGATGATCAGCGCGCACCGGTGCGGGGCGGGGAGCGACCTGGACCTGGAGAACACCAGGGCCGCGCTCGACAGGGCGCTCACCCTCGACGTCGACTACGTCGAGTTCGACGTCCAGCGGCTCGGCGACGGCACCTTCGTGCTCTTCCACGACGACTTCGTGGAGCTCGACGGCCGGACCGTGCCGATGGCAGGGCTCACGTTCGAGCAGTTCTCCGGCATGGCGGACCACTTCATGCGGTACGACGACGTGCTCGCCGCGCTCAAGGGCGTGAAGCACGCGCACATCGACCTCAAGTTCGTCTCGCCCGAGTCCTCGTACGCGGACCCCGAGTCCACCTACGAGGTTGCCGCGACCAAGCAGGCGCTGGAGATCCTCGGAGCAGGCCAGTTCATCATCACGACCCTCGAGGACCGGTCCGTGCGCGCGGTGCGGGACTGGGCCGACGGCATCGGGCTCGACCTGCTCGTGGGACTGTCGCTGGGGCGGGACATCGCGGAGATGTCGCTGGTCGAGGCCGTGCGGACCCGGCTGTCGGAGTTCTTCCCCGGGGCGCGGATCCGTGACTCGCGCGCGAACCTCGTCGTCTGCCACCAGAGGATCGCCCGGTATACGGTGGCGCGCTTCGCACGACGGCGCGGGCTGCCGTTGCTGGTCTGGACCGTGGACGAACCGGACGCGCTTGCGTACTGGCTGACGCCGGATGCGGCGTGGCTCGTGACGACCAACTATCCGGAGCGGGCGATCGGGCTCGTCAAAACGGCTTAGCCCCTGTCGGGGTGCTCGAAAAGCAGTGGATCAGCGCCGCCGTGCGCCATTAGCGTGCTGCCGAACCAAGTCGTCGAGCCAAGGACGTGCCGTTGTACACCCTGTGAGATCTCCCGAGTGCTGATTAGTCGCGCGTCGCGAATGTGCGCCGCGCACCTTTTTGCTGCGGACCTCTCACTGAGACCGGTGTACTTCTATGCTCAAGACCTGGGCAGTCGTGCCCACCTGCCTGCCGCTCGTTCGCCGCCGTTGTCACGCGTGCGAGTCCGAGCGCTTCCGGGCAAGCGGAAAATTCCGCGTCAACGCACACCACAAACTCATCGATGCCTGGCTTCTCGTGCTCTGTACCGTCTGCGAGGAGACCGTCAAGCTCACGGTTCTGGAACGGGTCAAGGTGCGTTCCATCCGGCCGGAGCTACTGGACCGGCTGCACCACAACGATCCTGGCCTGGTGCCTGAGGTGCTCCAGGATCCGGCGGTGCAGCGCCGCAACCGCATCACCCTCGACTGGGACGGCGCCTGGCGTCTCGACACCGGCCGACCCGATGGCCTGGATCACGAGGTCATCGACGTCTCGGTCCGGTTCGGGGCGCGGATCCCGGTGCGGCCAGTGCGGCTGATCGCAGAGGGTTGCGGTCTTTCGCGAGGCGAGGTCGAGAGGCTGATCGTGGCGGGGAAGCTCGTCTCGGCGGTCCGGCTGAGCGGCAAGCTCTCCGGCGACTTCACCTTCACGCTCAAGCGCTGAACCTCGCTTGGCTCTGCGGCCTGTCCGGCACGATCTGCCGGACAGGCCGCGTTCCGGCGCGCGGACCCCGCATCACTCGGCGACGAACGACCGAGCCAGCTCCACCATCGCGTCCTTGACCTCGGCGAGGTCCCTGCCCTCCTCGGTCAGCCAGTACGCGATCATCTCGCCCGACAGTGCCGCCAGGAGCGCGTCCGCGCGCAGCACGGGGGAGGGTGCGCCGGCGAGGCTCAGCAGATGACGGCAGTGTGTGCGCCAGAGGGCGTGCGCCCCGCTGCGGAATCGGGCGCCCGGAGCCGCGGTCTGCGACAGCAGGACCAGCTCCAGCTGTTCGGCGACGAGCTCGGTGTAGCCGGCGACGAACGCCGTCAGCCGCTCGGCAGGCTCAGCGCCTGGGCCGAGCGGGGGCGGTCCGGAGATCATCAGCTCCTGGAACTGGCGCTCGCGCTCGCCGAGCAGGGCCATCGCCAGCCCGGCCTTGTCGCCGAAGCCGCGGTAGAGCGTCCCCACGCCGACGCCGGCCTCCTTGGCCACGGCCTGCATGGTCACGCGCTCCACGCCGTCGCGCGCGAAGAGCCGCTCCGCCGCGTCGAGGACCTTGCCCTGGTTGCGGGCGGCGTCCGCGCGCCGGGAACGCGCCGCGCCTTCGGGCTGCCCGTGTACGGGCAGACTCGTTGACAAAGCGGAATCGGTTCCGCTAACTTCCCTCATGAAGCGGAACCTATTCCGTTTTTGCGTTGCCGTCGACCCGACACACCGGAGCTGACCATGACCCGACTGTTGCACATCAGCGCTTCCCCACGCGGCGAGGCGTCCGAGTCCCTGGGCCTCGCCACCACGTTCCTGGACAGCTATCGCGAGGCCAACCCCGGCGTTGCCGTCGAACACTTCGACCTGTGGGACGGCACGCTGCCGGAGTTCGGTCCCGCCGCGGCGAAGGCCAAGATGGACGTCTTCGCCGACGTCGAGCCGAGCGGGGAGGGCGTCGCCGCGTGGGCGGCGGCCAAGGCGACCTTTGCGCGGTTCGACGCCGCCGACCGGTACCTGTTCAGCGTCCCGATGTGGAACTCGGGCGTGCCCTACGTCCTCAAGCAGTTCATCGACGTCGTCTCGCAGCCGGGCATGGTGTTCGGCTTCGACCCGGTCACGGGCTACGAGGGGCTGCTGACGGGCAAGAAGGCCGCGGTGATCTACACCGGCGCGGTCTGGGGCGAGGACCGCGGGCCGGAGTTCGGGAGCGACTTCCAGAAGCCGTTCTTCGAGGGGTGGCTGCGGTGGGCGGGGATCGACGACATCACGAGTGTGCGGTTCCAGCCGAACCTTGCCGCGGAGGACGTCGATCTAGCACGCAAGAAGGCGCATGCTGCGGTGCTCGACGTGGCGGGGTCGTTCTGAATCTGGGCTAGCCGCAGGGATCCCCGCCCGAGTAGCAAGGGTCGTAGTCCACGTTTTGCTCTACGGGCGGGGGGTCGTTGTCGAGGGAGACCCAGTCCACCTGGGGCACGATCAGCAATGCGAGCGCCGCGACCGCCCAGATCCCGACCAGCACATGCCAGACGTATGCGATGGTGCGCGCGTTCCGTCGACGGGCGGAGGTGAAAGTCCAGGCGACCCCGGCCAGCATGATCGCGGCGACGACTGCGTAGAAGATGGTGTGCCGCGGCTCCGGTGTGGACGACGTCAGGAATCCGTAGGCGTCCAGCAGGTTCATCAGCAGCGCGACAGGGCCGATGAGGGCGACGAGCGATCCGACGACTTCGCCTGCTGTTCCGGGACGTGCGTTGGCGAGTCTCTCGTCCTGGCTGCTTGTCATGACGGCTCCTGATCCTCATGAGGCGGCGTGGTTCCGTAAGAGATCAGGGAGGAACCGCAGCGGGCAGGCGGTCAGGCTCCCATTCCGGGCGATCGCGGCCTGTCCAACTCTGACGGCACGCATCCTTCCGGGCCGACGGTCAGCCCCGCCATCGTGGCAGATCTGCGAGCTGCGCGTAAGCCGTCCGACGGATCGCTCGGCCCACTCCTGGGGGTCGATGGAGCGTCGGCTGCTCGGTGGCGCTGAACCCGCCACGGCGGGGTGATGCCTCCATGCCGTCATGCCTCTGACCAGTAGTGTTACTACATGGTCACCGACGAGGCCCGTCAAGCGCTCCGCGCGTTCGTCAGAGAGCGCGACTGGGCGCAGTTCCATACGCCCGAGAACCTCGCCAAGAGCATCGCGATCGAGGCCGGTGAACTGCTTGAGTGCTTCCAGTGGAATGCGGAACCGGATCCGCAGATGGTCAGGGATGAACTCGCCGACGTGCTCTCCTACTGCCTCCATCTTGCGGACCGGCTCGGAGTGGACCCTGACCAGATCGTGCTCGACAAGTTGAAGCGCACGGAGGAGAAGTACCCCGTAGAGAAGGCTCGCGGAAACAGCACGAAGTATGACCAGCTCTGACGTGGAGGCGCTGAAGTACGTCGAGCAGCGCGCTTACTCGTCCAGGACGATCAGTCTCCTGAAGAACGCCGGCGGCCGATATGTCAACTGGCCGGTCGTGTACGTGCTGGACAACGGATCGCAGGTGTATGTCGGAGAAAGCGGGAACGTTGCCAGCCGGATGGAACAGCATCTCCTGAGCAAGAAGCATCTCCGGCGGCTGAAGATCGTGTTGCACGACCGCTTCAACAAGTCAGCCTGTCTCGATCTTGAGTCGCGTCTCATCCAGCTCTTCGCGGGCGAGGGGCAGATGAAGGTCGTGAACGGCAACAAAGGCGTTGTAGATCCCAACTACTTCGACCGTCCTGCCTACCGCAAGGACTTCGACGCGGTCTTCGAGGAGCTGAGATCCCTCGGCCTGTTCAGGCGCAGCATCCCGCAGATCGAGAACGGCGAACTGTTCAAGTACTCGCCGTTCAAGGCGCTCAACGAAGACCAGGCCCTGGTCGTGGACAAGATCGCCAAGGGACTGATCGACGACCTTCCGGCCGGCGCCTCCACCAGCACCGTCATTCAGGGCGCTGCCGGGACCGGCAAGACAATCGTCGCGGTCTTCCTCCTCAAGCTGCTGCGCGACGTTGCGGATGCCGACCCGGATGACCCGGTGGACGAGGACACAAGGTTCGCGGACCTGCTGACGGCCGAGCACATCGACGTCCTACAGGGTCGAAATCTCGGCCTGGTCGTTCCCCAGCAGTCCTTGCGCAAGACCCTCCGGAGAGTGTTCGCCAAGACGCCCGGCCTGGCCAAGGAGATGGTGCTGTCGCCTTTTGACGTCGGCGTCAGCGACACCATGTACGACCTCCTCGTCGTGGACGAAGCTCACCGCCTTGGCCGGCGATTCGGCCAGTCGTCCGCTCCGGCCAACAGTCGATTCCGAGAGATCACCGTCAAGCTCTTCGGCCGAGACGACTACTCGAAGACCCAGCTCGACTGGATCCGGGCGCGGAGCCGGCACCAGGTCTTCCTCTTGGACAGCCGGCAGACCGTTCGGCCAAGCGATCTGCCGGTCAAGGCGCAGATGGGCATCGTCGATACCGCGGACTTCAGCTTCCAGCTCCGGTCACAGATGCGCGTGCGGGCAGGCTCTGACTATGTGGGCTACGTGCAGAACGTACTGGCCGGCGTAGCGTCCTCACCCGAGTCGTTCGGGGAGTATGACCTGCGCTTCTTCGACGACCTCGGTGAGATGTACGAGCAGATCCAGGAGCGGGACGCGGAGTCCGGCCTGGCGCGTCTCGTCGCGGGTTTCGCCTGGCCTTGGCCGACGAAGGGTCGCAAGGACCCGAACGTCTTCCACATCGAGATCGACGGCCTTCGTCTTGCCTGGAACCGGAGCGAAGAGGACTGGATCAACTCGAAGGGCTCGCTCCACGAGGTGGGATCGATCCACACCGTGCAGGGCTACGACCTCAACTACGCGGGGGTCATCATCGGCCCGGACCTCCGACTGAACCCGGAGTCCGGGGCGATCGTGGTGAGCCCTGAGCACTACCGTGACGGGAAAGGTAAGCAGGGCAGCCCCAAGTTCGGTGTGGCCAGGCCGACCGAGCAGGAGCTGGCGACGCTGATCAAGAACATCTATGCCGTTCTGCTGACCCGAGGTATCCGGGGCACGTACGTCTACGTGTGCGATCCGGCGCTCCGCGAGAAACTGCGCCCGTACTTTTCCGTCGGGGAAGAGCCCTGAACATGACGGGGACGGGCCTCCGCACGTCTCCGTGGGGTTTTCCGCAGCCCTGAGAGCGAGTCGCATTCTTAGGTTGGGTGGCATGCCCAAGACGCCCAACCGGTTCCGCCGAACTACCGCCGTCCTCATTGTTTCGGCCATTGCCGTCACCGGAGCCCTGACCCTCGTCCTGACGCTCGCCCGGGGCCAGGTCATGGGCGGGGTGGTCACGGTGAATGCCGCATCGACCTCGGCCCTCCTGCTCTCATCCACCGAACCAGGATTGTCCGGCACCTGGACCTCCGGCTCGCCTCGCCTCGACGGCGCCCAGTCACCGTCGGGCAACGAGCACTTCCGCATCGGGAGCATCACCAAGACCTTCGTCGCCACAGCGATCCTCCAGCTCGTCGACGACGGCCAGATCGAGCTCCACGCACCCATCGAGACCTACCTGCCCGGCGTCGTCCCGAACGGCGCCCACATCACGGTGCGCCAGATCCTCAACCACACCAGCGGCCTCTACGACTACATGAAGGGCGAAGGCTGGTCCACCAACCGGTGGCGCGGCGATGCCCGTTTCACCACCTACTCGCCCGACCAGTTGCTGGCCGAGGCGTTCCGACACCAGCCCTACTTCGCGCCAGGTACCAAGTTCCGCTACTCGAACACCAACTACATCGTCGCGGGCAAGCTCATCGAGGCGGTCACAGGCCAGCCGTACGGCACCGTGATCGAGCATCGGATCCTGAGGCCACTGAACCTCGCCGGTACATCGTTCCCGGGCTCGGAACCATCGATCCCGGAACCCGCTGTCCATGCGAGCGCCACACTCGAGAACGGCCGGACTGTCGACGTCACCGAACAGAACGTCTCCCTCGACTGGGCCGCCGGCGAGATGATCTCGACCAGCCAGGACCTGCAAACGTTCTTCGACGAGCTTCTCGGTGGTGGCCTGATCAGCGAGGACGCCCTCGCCCAGATGCGCACCACCGTCCCGATGGGAATGGGTTTCCACTACGGTCTCGGCCTGGAGCGCTTCGACCTACCGTGCGGCGGCCAGCTCTGGGGCCACGGAGGCCAGCTCCTCGGCTACGTCACCTACGCCTACCGGCGCGACGACGGCCGGGGCCTCACTATCCTGCTCGCCTCCGGCAAGGGCGACGGCTTCATCTCGTTCGCGGCCGCTACCGGAGCGGCGTACTGCCTGACGTGACGGAAAGCTTGGTCAGCCCTCCGGATCGGCCAGCACGACAACCCCAGGAGCCGCCTCCACCAACGGAACCGTCCGCTGAGCTGCATCGCTCACGTGGATCCGCGGGTGCGCAGGCGGCTTGGTCTCGTAGTACGTCCCCGGACCGTAGAACTGCCCGTACCGAACGACGACCCCACCGGCGTCCAGCACCGCGCCCTCGTGCCACGCGACGGCGTCGGCCCGCCCGGGCGGCGTCCAGGCGATCGACTGCGCCAGCATCCGCGCCCCACCCGCAGCCGATGCCGCCGCGAGCAGATTGGCCGTCCCCTCGGTCCGAATCCGCGAGTTCGCGGCGGCCCGCGCCGGGATGTCCGCTGCGTCATCGGGCAGATCCGTGAGCTGGTGCATCACCAGGTCAGGCCGGGATTCGACGACGGCGGCGGTGAGCGCCTCGACGTCGTACACGTCCACGACGACCGGAGTGCCGCCGGCCTTCTCGATCATGCCCGCGCGCTCGGCCGAGCGCGTCGTCCCCGTGACGTCATGGCCGGCGCCGACGAGCAGCGGCAGCAGTCGGGACCCGATGACACCGGTCGCCCCGGCGACGAAGATGCGCACCGGATCACCCTATGAATGGGCAACGTCCCCATGCAAAGCCACCCGCCCGCAGTGCCGTCCGGGTTGCATTATGGAGATGTCAACCATGCAGCGTGTGATTCACGTGGTCGAGAGGCATACGTAGCCTGGAAGCGTGTCCGTACGCGAGGAGGTCGCTGATGGCTGGTCTATGGGGTAGGAAGTCTCGCGCGAAGAGCTTGAAGCGCGGCACCTGGGGAAGCACGACAAAGGGCCGCAGCAAGAGCCTGTTCAAGAGGCTGTGGGGAAGCAGCAACAGCAAACGCCGCAGCAAGGGCGGCGGCCTGTGGTGAACGCATAAAGCGAAGGGCCCGGACCGACGGTCCGGGCCCTTATCCAACGCCTCTGGCGTCACGACTCCAGATACCGCAAGATCGCCTGCACCCGCCGGTTGTACCCGTCCTCGGCCAGCAGCCCGAGCTTGTCGAAGATCGCGTTCGAGTGCTTCTCCACCGCCGACGTCGACACGTACAGCGCCCCAGCGATCCCGGAGTTGGTCCGTCCCTCGGCCATCAGCCCCAGCACCTCCCGCTCCCGCTCGGTCAGCATCCCGAGCGGGTGCGACGTGTCCCGAAAGAGCTGCCGCACCACGTCCGGGTCCAGCACCAGTCCGCCGGCGCGGACCCGGTCCAGCGCGTCGAGGAAGTCGTCGACGCCCATCACCCGGTCCTTGAGCAGGTACCCGACGGCGCGGGCGTCGTCCCCGAGCAGCACCTGCGTGAACTCGCGCTCGACGTACTGCGACAGCACGAGGATCCCCACCTCCGGCCAGCGCGCCCGGATCTGCACGGCGGCCCGCACGCCCTCGTCGGTGTGGGTGGGCGGCATGCGCACGTCCAGCACGACGACGTCGGGGCGTTCCGCCTCCAGGCGCTGCATCAACCCTTCGGCGGAGCCGTACGCCGCGACGACGTCGTGCCCCTCCTCCGTCAGGAGGCTGCGGATGCCCTCGCGGAGCAGGGCGGAGTCCTCGGCCAGCATCACGCGCACGGCAGGGTCACCTCGATCTTGGTCGGGCCGCCGGGCGGGCTGTCCACGGCGAGGGTGCCGCCGGCCGTGGCGACTCGGCCGGCGAGGCCGGCCAGGCCATGGCCGGGGTGGGGGAGGGCGCCGCCGGTGCCGTTGTCGGTGACGGCGACGCGGACCTCCGGCGCCGGGAGGTCTCGACCAACCCAGACGCGCACCCGCGCCTCGTCGGCGCCCGAGTGCTTGGCCACGTTCGTCAGGGCCTCCGACACCACGTAGTAGATCGTCGTCTCCACCTCCGGCGGCAGACGTTCCGGGGTGGCCCACTCCAGCACCGTCGGCGGCTCGGCACGCGACACCAGCTCCGCCAGCACCGGCGCCAGCCCGTGCGTGTCCAGGGTCGTCGGCCGCACGCGCCACGCGACGTCCCGCAGGTCCGTCACCAGCAGCTCCGCCTCCCGTGCGGCCTGCTCCAACAGAAGAGAACCAGACGAAGAACCGACCGCCCGCCGCGCCCGGTTCACCAACAACCCGAGCGCCACCGCCCGCTGCTGCACCCCGTCGTGCAGGTCCCGCTCGATCCGCCCCCGCTCCGCGTCCAGCGCGGCGAGCAGGTCGGCCCGGCTCACCGTCAGCGACTCGACCTGCGCCGCCAGCCGCTCGTTCCTGCTCGGCGCCAGCCACCGCGCGGCCGCCGACCGGTCCAGCAGCGCCACGCCGATCAGCCCCATCAGGTCCAGGTACAGCAGGATCGCGCCGACCGGGATCATCCCGAGCAGGCCGGCCGTCGACAGCCCGTCACCCTCGAACGCCTCGTCGACGGTGAGCCGCACGTCGAACAGCCACGACGCCAGCCCCGCGACCACCGCGAACAGCCCGTACGCCAGCAGCCCGAGCACCAGCGTGCCCACGAGACCGACAACGACCCGTGCGGCGAGATACCGCGCGGCCCGGGGAGGGGTGAGCACCACCCCGTCGTCGGCCCAGCCGAGAAAACGCACGGTACGACGGCGGTGCCAGGCGACCAGCGACCGAACCGGCCCGAACGGCGTCGGACGCCGCACCAGCGAGAGCTGCAGCAGCGAGACCATGGAAAAGACCAGGTCCACGGGCCACGTCACCGTGCCGAGGGTCGCGCCCCACAGCATGCGGGCAGGGGTGCTGCGCCAGACGGCGGGGGCGGGATCCACCTCGCCAGGATAGAGACGCGGTGGCCTGCGCGGACTGCGGAAAACCACACCCCACCTGCGGCATATCCCCACGAGCCGACGGGGAACCGCAGTCAACCGACCCCCTCGTCGTCAAATAGCGTAGGGGCCATGACGACACAAAGCTTCGCCACGACCGTCGCCGACTGGGCCGTCGGGCTCATGGAGACCCTCGGCGCACCGGGCGCTGGCGTAGCGATCGCCCTCGAGAACCTGTTCCCGCCCCTGCCGAGCGAGGTGATCCTGCCGCTGGCCGGCTTCACCGCCGCGCAGGGCACTCTCGTCCTGTGGCACGTGCTCATCTGGACGACGGCGGGTTCCGTGGTCGGCGCCGTCCTCCTGTACGGCCTGGGCGCGTGGCTGGGCCGCGACCGCCTGCGCGCCATCGTGGACCGCATGCCGCTCGTGTCGCTGGAGGACGTCGACAAGGCCGAGGCCTGGTTCACCCGGCACGGGGACAAGGCGGTGCTCATCGGCCGGCTCATCCCGATCGTGCGCAGCCTGATCTCCATCCCCGCGGGCGTGGAGCGCATGTCGATCTGGCGGTTCCTCGCCTTCACGACGCTCGGCTCCGGCGTGTGGAACACCCTGCTCGTCGGCGCGGGCTACCTGCTGGGGGACCAGTGGCACATCGTCGAGGAGAGCGTCGGCGTGTTCCAGAAGGTCGTCATCGTCGTCGTGGTCCTGCTGGTGGTGTGGTGGCTGGTCAAGACGCTGCGCGGTCGCCAGGAGCAGGACTCGCCCCGGCACGTGCGGAAGCGCTGAGCGTCTCCAGGCCCTCGGCGATCATCCGCAGCGCCTCCTCGAAGTCGCCGCTCCGGGCGGGCTGCGCGCTCGCGGTCTCCGGGTCCAGCGACTCGGCCGCCGGCAGCAGCCCGAACGAGTCGGCGCTCAGGCGCTGCTGCTCGTGGAACGTGTACCCGACGACGAAGTGCATCACGGCCTCCGCGGCGACCCTGGACATCGAGTCCGGCACGCCGTCGCGGCGGGTGACCGCCATCAGGTGCGGGCGGACCGGCGAGTCGACGAGCCCGAGCGCCAGCGAGCTCGACACCAGCTCGGCGGCGTCGCGGTAGGCGAGCAGGCACTCGCGTAGCCGCGCGCCCAGCCCCCGGACGGCCTCGGACATGGTCATCTCCTCGACCCGTACGTCGGCCATCGGCCCGAGGATCCGCGCGCTGACCGAGGCCAGCAGTGCCTGCTTGTTCGGGAAGTGCCAGTACAGCGCGCTCGCCCGCACCTCGAGGGCCGTGGCGATGTTCCGCATCGTCAGGTCGGGCAGCCCGTACTCGTCCAGGAGGCGGAGGGCCATGTCCGAGACGTCGTCACGGCTGTGTCTTGGTGATCCGCTCATTGCCACAGTATGGTGCAGAACGCCGTTCAGGTGAACACCGTTCAGGATGAAGCGAGGACTCAAGTGCGAGACGACAACGGAACACCGCGCAGAGCGTTCGAGGCGAGCGACCTGGCCCGCGTCGCGGTCTTCGCCGCCCTCATCGCGGCCCTCGGCCTGCCGGGCAGCTTCAGCGTCTTCGGCGGCGTGCCGATCACCGCGCAGACCTTCGGCGTGATGCTCGCCGGCGCGATCCTCGGGCCGCGGCTCGGGGCGCTCGCGGTCGTCGCGCTGCTCACGCTCACCGCGGCCGGGCTCCCGCTGCTGGCCGGCGGGCGCGGCGGCATCAGCGTCTTCGTCGGACCGTCCGCCGGCTACCTGATCGGCTGGATCGCGGGGGCGTTCGTCGTCGGCCTGATCGTGCACTCGTCCGCCCGCAAGCCGACGGTCTGGCGGACGGCGCTCGCGATGGTCGTCGGCGGCATCCTCGTGATCTACGCCTTCGGCCTGCCCGTCCAGAGCCTGGTGACCCGGCTGTCGCTCCCGCAGACGGCGATCGCCAGCCTCGCGTTCGTCCCCGGCGACCTGGCGAAGGCCGTGCTGGCGACCGTCACCGTCTCCACGCTCCTGCGCGCGTACCCGCGCGCGTTCCGGCGGAACTGGCGCTCGGTCGAGAGCCGGGCAGCCGAGAGCCGGGAAACCGACAGGCTGGAGGCCGAGAGCCGGGAAGCCGACGACCGGACACCGCCGACCCCATGACAGGGCGCATGGTCGTGCTCGACGGCGCAACGCACGGGCTGGTCGACCGCCTCCGCGCGGTGCGCGCGGCAGGCGACATCCCGCTTGTCGACGACGTGCGCCGGCCCGACGCCGAGCGGGAGGCCGTGCGCGCCCTCGTGCGCGACGCCCGGCCGCCGGCAGGCGCGGCCTGGGCGACGCTCACCTCCGGGAGCAGCGGCACCCCGCGCACGGTGCTGCGCACCGCCGCGTCCTGGGCCGAGTCGTTCCCCGCCGTCTCGGCGCTCCTCTACGACGACGCCGTGCCGGACGCCGACCGCGTGGTCGCCCTGCCCGCGCCGCCGTCGTCCTCACTGACGCTGTTCTCCCTCGCGCACGCGCTGGGCGGCGGCCCGCGTCCGGTGTTCCCGGGGCAGGACGGACTTGGCGACGGCTTCGCCGAGGCCACCTCGTTCCACGGCACGCCCCAGGCGCTGCGCGCCCTGCTCGACGGCGGAGGGCTCCCTCGCGTGCGGACCGCGCTCGTCGGCGGCTCCCACCTGGACGAGAACCTGCGGGCGGACGCCGAGTCCCGGGGCATCCGCGTGATCGCCTACTACGGCGCGGCGGAGCTCTCGTTCGTCGCGGTCGACGACGGCTCCGGCCTGCGTCCCTTCCCCGGGGTTGACCTCGACGTGCGCGACGGCGAGCTGTGGGTGCGGTCCCCGTACGTGGCCCTCGGGTACCTCGGGTCCGGCGGCCCGCTGCGGACCGACGGGGAGTGGGCGACGGTGGGCGATCTCGCCGACCTCGATCCGGTGCTCGATCCTGGGACCGGTGTCGACACCGGCACCCGGACGCTCCGGCTCCGCGGCCGCGCCGACGGCGCCATCATCACCTCCTCGGCGACCGTGATCCCCGAGGAGGTCGAGGCCGAGCTCCGCCGGCTACCCGCCGTCGCGGACGCCGTCGTCTTCGGACTTCCCGCGGGAAACGTCGGGGCGCTCGTCGCCGCGATGGTGGAGCAGGCGCCCGGTTCCCCCGCGATCACCGCCGGCGTGCTGCGCGGCAGCACGGCGTCCCGCCTGGGTCCGGCCCACCGGCCGCGGATCTGGTTCACCGGTGAGCTGCCGCGCAACGCGGCGGGCAAGCCCGCTCGCGCCGAGGTCGTCCGCCGGGCGCTCGCCGGGGAGGTGACCAGGGTTGCCGGATGAAGCGGTAGTCATCGCGGCCCGCCGGACGCCGGTCGGCACGCGCGGGCGGGCGCTGGCGGCCCTGAACGTCGAGCAGCTCGCCGCACCAGTCCTGCGCGCCGTGCTCGCCGACGCGGAGGCGGCGGTGGGGGACACCACGAATCCGAGGTCGGTTGCTGTCGGTAGACAACGTCTACGCAGAGCAACCGACCCTGGATCCGTAGTGTCCCCGGCAGGACGCCGGCTCGCGATCGCCGACGTTGTGCTCGGCAACTGCATGGGCCCCGGCGGCAACCCGGCCCGCGTCTCCGCGCTGGCGGCGGGCCTGGGGGCCGAGGTTCCTGGCGTGACCGTGGACCGGCAGTGCGGCAGCGGCCTCGCGGCGGTGCTCGACGCCGCGACGGCGATCCGTGCCGGGGACGACCGGCCGCGGATCGCGGGCGGCGTCGAGAGCCCGTCGACGGCCCCGGTCCGGTCGCTCGACGGAGTGCCCTACGACCGCGCCCCGTTCGCCCCGCAGGGCTGGCCGGACCCGGACATGGTGCGCGCCGCCGAGGACCTGGCCGCTGCCGACGGCATCAGCAGGGAACGCCAGGACGCCCACGCCGCACGCAGCCACCGCCGCGCACGAGCCGCCCGCGACGAGGGGCGCTTCGCGGCCGAGCTCGTCCCGGTCGCGGGACTGACCGCCGACGACTCCATCGGCGTCGCCGAGCCGCTGCTGCCCCGGCTGCCCGTCCTGTTCGAGGGCGGGACCCTCACCGCGGGCACGGCCACGCGGATCAGCGACGGCGCCGCGGCGGTCGCCGTCGTGCCCCGCCGGCTCGCGGGCCGCGCGCCCGGCCTCGTGCTGCGGGGGCAGGCGGTGGTCGGCTGTGACCCGGCCCTGCCCGGGATCGGGGCCGCGCCGGCCGTGCGCGCAGCGCTCGACACCGCCGGGGCCGACCTCGGCGACGTCGCGGCGTTCGAGATCGTCGAGGCGTTCGCCGCCCAGTCCCTGGCCGTGCTCGACCGCCTCGTCCTCGCCGACGACGACCCGCGCGTGTGCGCCGACGGCGGAGCCCTGGCGCTGGGCCATCCGTGGGGCGCGAGCGGCGCGATCAGTGTGGTGCGCCTGTTCGGGCGGCTCGTCCGCGCGGGGGCCCCCGCCGGGACGCTCGGCGTCGCGGCGGCGTCGGTGGGCGGCGGGCTGGGCGTCGCGGCGGTCTTCGAGGTGATGCGGTGAGCGGTATCGAGCTCCAGGGCGCGGGCGTGCGCCTGGGCGACACGGAGGTGCTGCGCGACGTCACGCTCTCGCTGGACGCGCGGACGATCGCCGTGATCGGCGAGAACGGTTCCGGCAAGTCGACGCTCGGGCGCCTGCTCAGCGGGCTGGTCCCCGCCACCGCGGGCGCGGTGCACGTCCTCGGCCTTGACCCCGTGCGGCAGGCCGCCGAGCTGCGCCGCCGCGTCGCGGTGATCTTCAGCAACCCGGACGCGCAGATCATCATGCCCACCGTCGCCGAGGACGTCGCCTTCTCGCTGCGCACCGAGAAGGCGCCCCGCGCGGAGAAGGCAGTACGGGTCATCGCGGCGCTCGAGGAGTTCGGGCTGGCCGAGCTCGCCGACCGGTCGTCGCACGACCTGTCCGGCGGCCAGAAGCAGCTTCTCGCCCTGTGCGGCGCGTTCGTCCGGCGTCCCGACCTGGTGGTCGCCGACGAGCCAACCGCCTACCTGGACGCGCGCAACGCCCGCCGGGTCGCCGACCACCTGCTCGCGGACGCGTCCCACTCGGGCACCTCGCACCGCCTGGTGCTGGTCACGCACGACCTCGGGCTCGCGGAACGCTGCGACACGGCGGTGCTGATCCAGGACGGCACGGTGGCCGAGGTCGGGGCACCCGCACAGGTGATCGCCACGTACGAGGCGGGCATCCGATGGTGACGAGATGGTGACCCTGTACAGCCCCGGCAACGGCCCGTGGCACCGCCTGAGGGCGGGTCCCAAGACCGCCCTGCTCCTGTTGATCGTGCTCGGGATCTGCCTGCTGCCGGTGACCTGGTGGGCCGCCGCGGTCATGGCCGCCGTCTGCCTCGCGTGCTACGCCGTACCGGGTGCGGGGCTGCGCGAGCTCGGGCGGCAGCTCGTCGCGATCCGCTGGGTGGTCGGGCTGACCCTCGTCGGTCAGCTCGTCTTCCTCGGCCCGGAGAGCGCGGCGGCGAACACCACGCGGGTCGCCGTCGCCTGCGCGCTCGCCGCGCTGCTCGCCCTGACGACCCCGGCGACCGAGCTGCTGGAGGCCATCGAGCGGGCGATGGCGCCGCTGGCGCGACTGCGGATCGACCCGCGGCGCGCGGCACTGACGCTGTCCGTGACGCTCAGCACGCTGCCGGTGCTGGCCGGCCTCGCCCGGGACGTCCGCGAGGCGCAGCGGGCCCGCGGCGGCGGGCGAAGCCTTCGGCACTTCGCCATGCCGTTCCTGGTCATGGCGCTCAAGCACGCGGACGAGCTCGGCGACGCCCTCGCCGCGCGGGGCGTGCGATGAGGCCGGAGGTGCTCGGCCCGACGGTCGACGAGCAGACCAGGTGCATCCACTACCGGACGCCGCTCGACATCGTCGCCATCCGGTTCGCGTGCTGCGGCAGGTACTACCCGTGCCACCTGTGCCACGACCAGACCGCGGACCACCCCTCGCGGCCGTGGCCCGCCGGCGCGGGCGACCGCCGCGCGGTGCTCTGCGGGGCGTGCTGGACGGAGCTGACCGTCACCCAGTACGTGGGGGCGGGGAGCTGCCCGGCGTGCGCGGCGCCGTTCAACCCCGGCTGCGCCCGTCATCATTCAATCTACTTCGGATAGCCGCGCCGACCTGAGAGAGTCGTCCCCGTGACTGACGACCGCACCGCGCAGACCCTCCGCTCCATCGCCCCCTACCTGGCCGACTGGGCCTCGTTCCAGGCCGCCTACCACGGCATGCCCGGCCTGCAGCTCGCCGTCGGCCGCCGCGGCGAGGTCTTCGTCGACCTGGCCTGGGGCACGGCGAACCTGGAGACCGGGGAGGCCCTCACCAGCGACCACCTGTTCCGCGTCGCGTCCCACTCCAAGACGTTCACGACCGTCCTGGTGATGCAGCTCGTCGAGCGTGGCGAGCTGCGCCTGGACGACGCCGTCGGCGCGCTCGTCCCGGAGCTCGACGGCTCGACCGCCGCCGAGATCACCGTCCGCGAGCTGCTCGGCCACCAGGCTGGCATCATCCGCGACTCGTCGGACGGCGACTTCTGGCAGTACGAGCGACCCTTCCTCGACCGTGAGCAGGTGCTGGAGTGCGTGCGCACCGAGGGCGTCGTCTTCGAGCCGAACGAGCACTTCAAGTACACGAACATCGGCTACAGCCTGCTCGGCATCATCATCGAGCGCGTCACCGGCAAGACGTACGACGAGGTGGCGCGCGCCGCCGTCGTCGAACCGCTGGGCCTGACCCGGACCGGGACCGAGCTCGACCCCGCCCGCGCGGACGAGTACGCGGCAGGCCACACCGGCCGCATCTCGCACGACGACGCCCGCCGCGTCATCCCGCACGTCGACACCCGCGCGATGGCCGCGGCCACGGGCTGGTACTCCACCGCGCTCGAGATGGTCCGCTACGGCGCGACGCACGTGCTCGGCGACACCACGCTGCTGACCGACAAGAGCAAGCGCCTGATCCAGCGCGAGGAGTCGACCGTCTCGGTCCGGGGCCACGAGCTGGGCCGGTACGGCGTCGGCATCGAGCTCGGCAAGGTCGGCGACCGGCAGCTCGTCGGACACTCCGGCGGCTACCCGGGCCACATCACCCGCACCTGGATCGACCCCGTCGACGGCCTCGTGGTCTCCGCCCTGACCAACGCCGTCGACGGCATCGCCACCCAGATCGCGAACGGCGTCATCCAGATCATCAACCTGGCGCTCGCGGCGGCGGACGAGGTCGCGGCGGCCGCGACGGCCGGGAACCCGGCGGACGCGCCCGTCGGGCGCTTCGCCAACCTGTGGGGCGTGTTCGACGTCGCGGACCTCGGCGGGATCCTGCACACCATCAACCCGCGCCACCCGCAGCCGGCCGAGGTCGCGCAGCGGCTCGCCGTGTCGGACGGGCGCCTCGCGCTGGAGTCCGTCGCCGGGTTCGGCGCGGTGGGCGAGCCGGTGCAGGTCGAGCGGGACGGCAAGGGCGCCGTCGTCGCCGCCCGCTTCGGTGCGATGACGGCGTGGCCGGTCGAGGAGTACCGGGCGCGGGTGCTCGGCCGGTAGAAGCAGTCTGGCGGAGAACTGACAGCCTTGGGCAGACGTGTACCCCGCAGGGTGCGTTGCTGAGAGTGGACATTGTGCACTCTCAGCAACACACCCCGACCGGGTGGTCTTTCCCCGTCGCCGGCTGAGCTCGACCAACGGGGGTGGGTCTTCCGGTGACTGCGCCCCCGTCGCGGTAGCGTTGTCAGGTGACTTTCAACGAGGGCGGTCAGTTCGAGGGCGGTCGGGTCCGCAAGGGCGGCGGACGCCGGGGCGCCGTCGCCGTGGGCGGTGGCGGCGGCGTGGCGCTCGTCATCGCGCTGGTCTACATGCTGGTGACCGGGAACAGCCCGCAGGACATCCTCGGCGGCACGACGTCGGGCGCCGGGGACACCGGCGAGGCGGGCTACATCGGCGAGTGCACGGCCGAGCAGGCCAACACCGACCAGGAGTGCCGGCTGAACGCAGCGGTCCAGTCGCTCGACGCCTACTGGGCGACGACGCTCCCCGAGCAGGGCGGGGTCGAGTACCAGATGCCCGAGGTCGTGAGCTTCACCGACGCCGTCGACACGGGCTGCGGTTCGGCGACGTCGGCCACCGGGCCGTTCTACTGCCCCGCCGACACCACCGTGTACGAGGACCTCGCGTTCTACGACCAGCTCTCCAGCCAGTTCGGCGCCGAGGGCGGGCCGCTGGCCGAGATGTACGTGACGGCGCACGAGTTCGGGCACCACATCGAGAACCAGCTCGGGCTGTTCGAGCGGGCCGACCGGTCGGGCACCGGTCCGGAGTCCGACTCGGTGCGCATCGAGCTCATGGCCGACTGCCTCGCCGGCATGTGGGCGGGCACCGCCGCCACGACCGAGGACCCGGACACGGGAGTCACGTTCCTCGAACCGATCGAGCAGGCGGAGCTGGAGCAGGCGCTCTCCGCCGCGGCCGCCGTCGGCGACGACAACATCCAGCGGCGCTCGGGTGGCGACGTCAACCCGGAGGCCTTCTCGCACGGCTCCAGCGAGCAGCGCGTCAAGTGGTTCAGCATCGGCTACAACGGCGGCACCATCCAGGACTGCAACGCGCTGGACGCGTCGTCCCTCTGACCGTACGGTTGGCCCATGCACCTCAGCGCACGCACGACGACGCCGGACACCTCCGGCGCGCGCTGACCCTGCACTCAGCAACCCAAGCCCCGGAGCTCGCTCCGGGGCTTTTGGTTTGCCCGGCACCGGGGCGGCTCCTGATCGAAGGAGCAACCATGAACGACGTCGCCAACACCAGTCAGCACGACCAGCACGACCAGCACGACCAGCACGAGCCGGGCGCCGACCGGCGCCAACCCGTCCTCGACCACCGCGAGCTCGGCCGTGACCTGCGGATCTTCGAGTCGAGCCCGCTCGTCGGCCCGGGGCTGCCGCTGTGGCTGCCCGCCGGTGCGGCCGTGCGGTACGAGCTGGAGCAGTACGCCCGCGAGGTGGCGCTGCGCACCGGCTGCGAACCCGTGTACTCGCCGGTGCTCGGCAAGCGGTCGCTGTTCGAGCGGTCGGGTCACTGGGCCAAGTTCGCCGACGACATGTTCCCGCCGATGGCAGTCAGTGACTCCGACGTCGACCCGCTCGTGCTGCGTCCGGCCAACTGCCCGCACCATGCGCAGATCTACGCGTCCGAGCCGCGTTCGTACCGTGACCTGCCGGTGCGGTACTCGGAGCTCGCGCCGATGTTCCGGGCGGAGCGGTCCGGCGTGCTGTCCGGGCTGAGCCGGGTGCGGCAGATCAACCTCGACGACGCGCACGTCTTCTGCCGTCCGGACCAGGTGGCGGACGAGGTGGAGGTTGCGCTGGGCGCCGTGCTGGAGGTACTCGACACCCTGGGTATCGAGGTGTCGTACCTGCGGCTGTCCGGCCGGGACGGCTCCGGCAAGTGGCTCGGCGCGCCGGAGCAGTGGGCGGCCGCCGAGGACGCGCTCCGGGTGGTGCTGACCCGGCTCGCGGGCGGGCTGGACTGGCGCGCCGAGGCGGGGGAGGCGGCGTTCTACGGGCCCAAGATCGACGTGCAGGTGCTCGACGCGCGCGGGCACGAGGAGACCCTCGCGACCGTGCAGCTCGACTTCAACCAGCCGGAGCGGTTCGACCTGACCTACGTGGCGGCCTCCGGCGAGCGGGAGCGGGTGGTGATGATCCACCGCGGGACCGTCGGTGCGATGGAGCGGATGGTCGCGTTCCTCCTGGAGCGGCACGCCGGCCGGCTGCCGTTCTGGCTCGCGCCGGTGCAGCTCTGCCTGCTGCCGGTGGGTGGTTCGGGGGCCGACGACGGCGGTGCGGGCGGCGGCGGTGCGGGCGGCGGCGCGGTGGACCAGGTCGGTGAGCTGGCCGCCGACCTGCGTGCCAGGGGGCTGCGCGTGCGGGTGGAGCGGGACGGGTCGCTCGGCAACCGCATCCGGCTCGCCCGGCAGCGCCGGGACGCGCTGCTCGGGGTGCTCGGGCCGCGCGAGATCGAGGCGGGGGTGCTCGCGGTGACCGACCCGGCGTCGGGCGTCAAGGCTTCCGTGCTGCTCTCCGAGCTGGGGGAGAGGCTCGCGGAGGCGGCGAGGAGGCGGGTGGCGCGGGTCGGGTGGTGAGCGGGCCCCGGTCGGCGGCGGCTGTGGAGCGCGGGTCAGGGGGCCCAGGTGCGGTGGTCCCGGGCTGCCAGGTGGATGATCTCGAGCTCGCGTTCGGTGAGCATCGGCCGCCGGCTCTCGAGCCACGGCACCAGCTCGTCCGCCGTGAGCACCTCGACGCCGTCGCGCGGACCCGCCACACGGGGCTGGTCCGTCCGGACGAAGACGATGAGCGCCTGCACCGTGATCGGCACGCGGGTCGCGCGGCCCAGGATCTCCTGGGTGCGGCGCGCGGCGTCCCGGGCGAGGTCGGCGGTCACGTCCTGGGTGGGGCGGTACACGGTGTGGATGGTGTAGACGCCGGAGGGCCCGATCACGAGCTGGTCCAGCTCGAGCTCGGCGGGACGCTGCCCCGAGCGCGCGGTCCGGGCGGACCGGACCGACTGGAGGACGCGCCAGACGGGACGCTGGGCCACGAGCTCCCAGAGCTCCTGGGCGACGGCCCGCACACCCGCGATCCGGCGGCTCAGCGCGCGGTGCCGCTCGTCGGGACGTCCGGTGAGCCTGCCGCGCAGTACCGACGTGAAGTGCTGCCGGGTGTAGGCGCGACGTTCGTCGAGGAGGTGCTTCGCGGGCCGGTTGTTCGTCAGGTCATCCCCGCGGGCCAGGCGGCCGGTGCGGAGATTGGGTAGTGCGTCGGCGACGGTGACGGGAACGCTCGGGGAGTCTGTGCCCATGGGCGGACCGTACGTCCGGGACGGTGCTACCGCGCGCTCTGGCGGTGAAACGTCGGCTGGATCACCCGTCGGCCGACTGCTCGACAGCGGGCCCTGCCGGGAACGCGCGGCGGGCCACGAGCACCACGACCAGCGCCGCCACGACGAGGGCCGCACCGACGTAGGGCACGGCGGCGAGCCCGACGCCGTCGAGCACAAGCGCCCCGAGCGCCGCCCCGCCGCCGATCCCGATGTTGGCGGTGGAGTTGACCAGCGCCCCGACGACGTCGGGCGAGGCCCCGCGCGTGCGGATCGCCGCCGTCTGGAAGACGGCGGCGACCGCGCCGAACCCGATGCTCCACACCGCGGCGGCCGCGAGCGTGCCAACGGTGCCCGGGAACGTGAGGCCGAGCGCCAGGATCCCGGCCGCGACGACCCCGAGCGTGACGACGGTGGTCTGCCGGAGCCGCACGTCGAGCCGGGCGGCGGCGTACCAGGCGCCGATGAGGCCGAGCGCGCCGATCAGGAGGAGGGCGGGGCCGAGCGCCGCCGTCGCGAGGCCGGCCGCCAGCAGCAGCACCGACACGTACGTGTAGACCGTGTAGTGGCCGAGGTATGCGAGGGCGTTCGCCGACGCGACCTGGGCGAGGGCGGTACGGCGGGCGCCCCGGGCGGCGTCGGCCGGGGGAGCGCCGCCGCCCGCGACCGACGGCAGCAGCAGCGCCGTGAGCACCGCGGCGAGCGCGCACGCCCCGGCCAGCACCAGGAACGAGGCGCGCCAGCCGACGGCGGTGCCGAGCGACGTCGTCAGCGGCACGCCGAGCACGAAGCCCGCCGACGCGCCGAGCGTGACCAGCGCGAGCGCACGCCCCGCGAGGTGCGGGCGCACCAGCCGGGACGCGTACCCGATACTCACGGAGAAGAAGACCGCGTGGGCCGCGCCGCCCAGCGCCCGGGCCACCGCGACGAGCGCGAACGTGGGCGCGACCGCGACGATCACGTTGCTCAGGACATAGATCCCGAGGGTGGTCAGCAGCAGCGTCTTGCGCGGCAGCCTGCGCGTGGCCGTCGTCAGCGGCACGGCGAGCGCAGCGACCATGAACGCGTAGGCGGTCACGAGCAGCCCGGCAGTGCCCTCCGAGACCGTGAGGTCGTCGCTGATCAGGGGCAGCAGCCCTACCGGGACCAGCTCGGTCGTGATGGCGACGAACGTGGCGAGCGCCAGGGCGAACAGCCCGCCCCCGGCCTCCCGGATCCCCCGAGCCTGCCAGTTCCCGACCACCCGTCCAGACGCAACCATGCTCCCCATCCTGACACCCTCCCGGCTCCGTTGAGTGCTGGATATTTGCGCTGTCGAAACGTTCCGACCGCACAAATAGCCAGCACTCAACGGTCTACGGGTGAGTCAGGTCGCGGAGGCGGACCTTGTCGAAGGTGGCTGTTGTCGTCGGGGTGGCGCCGCCACCCGCGTAGATGCCTACCTTCGGGGTGGTGTTCGACGGGAGGGTCCACGTTGCGCCGAAGCGCCAGGTGCGGCCGTCGCGCGAGGATGCGGCGCGGTACTCGTGCTCGCCGGTGTCCGGGTCGGTGGTGTGGAACAGGCGCAGGTGCATCGTGTCGGCGACCGGCCCGGAGACGTGGCCGCCGAACCAGGTACGCCCGTCGGCCGTGAGCTCCTTGCCGAACTCGACCTGGCGGGTCTGCCAGATCGACACGGGCGCGAGCCGCAGGAAGTCGTCGTCGCCCGCGTGCACCAGCAGGCCCGCCTGCTGGTAGTTGCGCACCGTGTTCTCGCCCAGCGGCAGGGTCACGGTGGCCTCCAGCACGAAGTCGCCCTCCGGCGCGTCGCGCAGCAGCGCGGGCGCGTCGTTGGCCGGCCCGACGAGGTCGTGGCCGGTCAGCGGCCAGGACAGGACGCCGTCCGTGAGCTCGACGCCCGCCGGGCCGGTCGCAGGGGCGTGCAGCCAGCTCCAGCCCGGGTCGAGCTCGCCGTCGAACTCCTCGGCGAACGTGACGGCGCCCGCCCGTGGCTCGGCGACCCGCCGGGTGACCGGCTCGTGCGCGGGCACGACGGTCAGGTTGTCGAGCTGGGCCTCACCGTCGTCGGCCGCGAGGCGCACGGGCGCCTGCCGGGGGAGCGAGGTGCGCGGCTCGAACCGCACCTCGGCGTCGACGTCGCCCAGGCCGCTCGACGAGAGCCGGGCGGAGACCGCGCCGTCCCGCGCCTCGACGGTCAGCACGTGCCAGTCGCGCAGGTCCACGTTGTCGGGCAGCGCGGCCCGCAGCTCCCGCCGCCCCTGTCCGACGACGAGCTCGCGCGCCTCCGCGTCGAGCCGCACCGACACCCCGGCCCGGCCGGACCCGCCCAGGGTCGCCGTGAACGAGGCGCCGGCGTCGGGCAGCCGCACGTCCGCCTCGATCCGCACGTCCTGCGGGGCAGGAGCAGTCCGCACGACGGCGGCGTCCCGCCGGCCCGGCACCAGCCGGGCCAGCGCGCCCGCGTCGCCGGTGTCGTCGAAGCCCCGGGCGAGCGTGCCCGCGACCCGCCGCAGACCGGACCCCGACGCCGGGTCGCCGCTCACGATGCCCAGCCCGCTCGTGGCCACCGGCCCCGGCTGCGGACCCTCGCTCGGCCCCGCCCCGGCGTTGACCACCGGCCAGCCGTCTATCCAGTCCAGCCGGTCGATCAGCGTGGGGCGCCGGTTCACGCCGCCGGGCTCCTCGAGCCAGGCGTCGTCCTTGTCGATCGCGTGGTACAGCATCCAGTCCTGCCCGGCGGCGTCGGTGAGCACCGCGTGGTGTCCGACGCCGATCCACCGGTTCCCGTTCTGCGCCACGACCTGCGTGCCGCCCACCCGCGACTCGTTCAGGCTCACGCCCTCGTGGTCCGTGAACGGGCCCAGCGGCGACCGCGACCGTCCCGCGTAGACGCTGTACCCCGTGACGGGTCCGGCGCAGCAGTTCGCCGACGACCCCATCAGGTAGTACCAGCCGTCCCGCTTGACCACGAACGCGCCCTCGTACCGGTCCGCGACGGTCACCCGCGTGAGCTCACCCACCGCCCGCGTGCCCGACTCGTCCAGCCGCGTGACCCAGAGGCCGCCGTTGAAACCGCCGAGATAGAGGTAGCGCGCCCCGTCGTCGTCCGTGAACAGGGCGGGGTCGATGGTGTTCAGGTAGGTGTCGCCGCCCGCCGGGCGTGGGTCCAGGACCGGTCCGCCCGAGTCGGTCCACGGCCCCGTCGGCGTCGGCGCGGTCGCCACACCGATCGTGTAGTCCCACGGGTCGGGGTTCGCCGCCGTGTCGGTCACCGTGTAGTACATGACGTACCGGCCGTCCACGTAGCGGATGTCCGGCGCCCAGAAGTAGGAGGCGCTCGCCGCCCAGGAGGGCCGGTTCTCGTCGTCGAAGATCGTGCCGACGTACTCCCAGGACTCCAGGTCCCTGGACCTCGACACGTGCATGTTCCCGAACGGCCCGCCCGAGACCAGCGGGTCGCTCGTCGCGTACAGGTACCACCAGCCGTCCTTGCCGCGGAGGATCGCGGGATCGGCATAGGTGTCGGCGAACGGCTCGGTGATCGGGTTCGTGAAGGTGGTGGACGGCGGCTGCGCGCTGCCCGACGGCGGTGGCGCCGCCGCGGCCTGGGCGGCTCCGCCGCCGTCGGGCAGGGCTGTGGCGCCGAGCACCAGGGCGAGCGAGGCGAGGACGGCGACTGACCGTGGCTGCATGGGGTTCTCATCCCTTCAGGCGGCGTGCCATGTCATCGGCGACATGGCCCGTCGCTCCATCACGACGAACTGACTGGTACAACGTAGTACCAGACGTGAAGGTACCGTCGGGCGGCCGGTCCCGTCCAGGGTGGTGCCGGCGTGAGGCCGACGTGGTGCCGGCGTGAGCCCGACGTGAGGCAACGCACCGTAATCCCTGGACCTTGGGCACTAGACTGGGACGGCCCCCGCCGCTGTGGGCCGACCGACCGACCACCACCCCAACCGTGAGGAACACCTGCGTGATCACTGCCCATGGCGTCGAGCTGCGCGTCGGCGCGCGCGTGCTGCTGAGCGAGGCGACCTTCCGGGTCGCCTCGGGCGACCGGATCGGTCTGGTGGGCCGTAACGGTGCAGGCAAGACCACGCTGACCAAGACCCTCGCGGGCGAGACCCTCCCGTCGGGCGGGCAGATCGTGCGCGGTACCGACATCGGTTATCTGCCGCAGGACCCCCGCACCGGCGACCTCGAGGTCCTCGCGATGGACCGCGTGCTGTCCGCGCGCGGCCTGGACCAGGTCATCACCAAGATGCGCCAGGCCGAGGGCGAGATGGCGTCCCTCGACGAGGCGACGCAGAACGCCGCGATGGAGCGCTACCCCAAGCTCGAGGCGCGGTTCCTGGCGGCCGGCGGCTACTCCGCGGAGTCCGAGGCGCAGATCATCACCGCGAACCTCGGCCTGGACGAGCGTGTGCTGGCGCAGCCGCTCAGCACGCTCTCCGGTGGCCAGCGCCGCCGGATCGAGCTGGCGCGCATCCTGTTCAGCGGCGTCGAGACGCTGCTCCTGGACGAGCCGACCAACCACCTCGACGCGGACTCCATCATGTGGCTGCGCGACTACCTCAAGGCGTACAACGGCGGGTTCATCGTGATCAGTCACGACACCGACCTGCTGCGCGCCACCGTGAACAAGGTGTTCCACCTGGACGCGAACCGGGGCGAGCTCGACCAGTACAACCTGGGCTGGGACGCGTACCTCGAGCAGCGCGAGACGGACGAGCGCCGCCGTCGGCGGGAGCGGGCGAACGCCGAGAAGAAGGCCGGCACGCTGCTCGCCCAGGCCGAGAAGATGCGCGCCAAGGCGACCAAGGCCACCGCGGCGCAGAACATGATCAAGCGCGCCGAGAAGATGCTTGGCGGCCTGGAGGCCGAGCGCGTCTCCGACCGCGTGGCCCACCTGCGCTTCCCGACGCCGGCGCCCTGCGGGCGCACGCCGCTCACCGCCAACGGTTTGTCGAAGGCGTACGGGTCCCAGGAGGTGTTCGCCGGGGTGGACCTGGCGATCGACCGCGGGTCCCGCGTCGTCATCCTCGGGTTCAACGGTGCGGGCAAGACGACGCTGCTGCGGATCCTCGCCGGCGTCGAGGCGGCGGACACCGGCGAGGTGGTGCCCGGGCACGGGCTCAAGCTCGGCTACTACGCCCAGGAGCACGACACGCTCGACATGAACGTGACGGTCGTGGAGAACCTGCGGCACGCCGCCCCCGACCTCACGGACACGCAGGTGCGGTCCGTGCTGGGCTCGTTCCTGTTCAGCGGGGACGACGCCCACAAGCCGACCCACGTGCTGTCCGGCGGCGAGAAGACGCGGCTGGCGCTGGCGACGATCGTCGTGTCCGGCGCGAACGTGCTGCTGCTCGACGAGCCGACGAACAACCTCGACCCGGCGTCGCGCGCCGAGATCCTCGGTGCGCTCAAGACGTACGAGGGCGCGGTCGTGATGGTCACGCACGACGACGGCGCCGTGGAGGCGCTGGAGCCCGAGCGCGTGCTGCTGCTGCCGGACGGCGACGAGGACCTCTGGAGCGACGAGTACGCGGAGCTGGTCTCGCTCGCCTGAGCCGGTCGGGACCACCGTTCGACCCAGGAAGCCACTACACCAGCGGGGTGTGTTGCTCTGCGTGGACAATGTCTACGCAGAGCAAACACCCACGCAGATAAAAAAAAACCCGACCCCCACGACATCCGCAAACTCTTCTTCCTGAAACATCTTGGAGA
>NZ_JBHXBG010000008.1:0-64043 GCF_042726755.1 Promicromonospora sp. NPDC060271
GCCAGAGCCGACCCGGTTCTGGCAGCAACCGCATGGTCGTTCTCGCGAGGTGGGTGATCTGCTGGTGGTGACCCCACGGGAGTGAGGGTCGCCGCTAGGGTCGGCGGGTGACCTCTCTCTTCACGGCGCCCGACGAAGGACGCACGCCCGACCCGAGCCTGGCGCACCGCCGCGCCGACGCGACCGTCACCCTGCGCGGACCGGACGGCGCGCCGCTGGCCGACCACGACGTCGTCGTGCGGCAGACGCGGCACGCCTTCCTGTTCGGCTGCATCGGCTTCGACCTGATCGACCTGGCGAACGGGACCTCGCAGGACCCGGACTACGACAGCCGGCTCGCGGACGCGTGGTTCGACGTCTTCAACCAGACGACGCTCCCGTTCTACTGGGGCACGTTCGAGCCCGAGCGCGGGGCGCCGCGCACCGAGCCGCTGCTCCAGGCGGCGCGCTGGTTCGCCGAGCGCGGCGTCGTGGTCAAGGGACACCCCCTCGTGTGGCACACGGTCCAGCCCGGCTGGCTCCGCGGGCTGCCCACCGCGGAGGTGGAGCGTCTCCAGCGGGAGCGCATCCGGCGCGACGTCGGGGCGTTCCGCGGCGTGATCGACACCTGGGACGCGATCAACGAGGTGGTGATCATGCCCGTGTTCACCGCCGAGGAGAACGCCATCACGCCCCTGGCCCGGGTCAAGGGCCGCGTGGAGATGATCCGGATGGCGTTCGAGGAGGCGCGGGCCGAGAACCCGGGCGCGACGCTGCTGCTCAACGACTTCGACATGTCCACCGCGTACGAGTGCCTCGTCGAGGCGGTGCTGGAGGCCGGGATCCGGATCGACCGGCTCGGCCTGCAGAGCCACATGCACCAGGGCTACTGGGGCGAGGAGAAGACCCTCGCGATCCTGGACCGGTTCTCCCGGTACAACATCCCGATCCACTTCACGGAGACGACGCTCATGTCGGGCGACGTGATGCCCGCGCACATCGAGGACCTCAACGACTGGCAGGTCGAGTCGTGGCCGTCGACGCCGGAGGGCGAGGCGCGCCAGGCCGACGAGGTGGAGCGCCACTACCGGACGCTGCTGTCGCACCCGCGCGTCGAGGCGATGACGTACTGGGGGCTGTCCGACCGGGGCATGTGGCTGAATGCCCCGGGCGGACTGCTCCGGGCGGACGGTTCGCGCAAGCCCGCCTTCGACCGGCTGCGGGAGCTCGTCAAGGGCGAGTGGTGGCTGCCGCCCACGACCCTGCGCACCGACTCCGAGGGCCGGGTGCGGTTCGGCGGCTTCCTCGGCGACTACCGCATCGAGGCGGCCGACGACGGTGGCGTGGCCGAGGTGACGCTGGCCGAGGCGGGCGCCGTCGACGTGGCCGCCGCGATCGGTTCCGACGCGTTCAGGGCGTCGACCACCTGGTCGTAGTCGCCCCGGACCTCGCCGTAGCGGAGGAACTTGACCCGCTCGACCTGGATCTCGTGCGCGTCGGGCTGCGCCTGAAGGAGGCTCATGGTCTCGTCGGCGTACTCGTCCAGCGGCATGGCGTGCGGGTCCTCGTCGTGGCCCGGCATGAGCGCGGTCCGCACGGACGGCGGCACGAGCTCCGTCACGGACACGCTGGTGCCCGCGAACTGCAGGCGGATCGACTCCGACAGCATGTGGACGGCGGCCTTGCTCGCGTTGTACGTCGGGGTCACCCGCAGCGGGACGTGCGCGAGGCCGGAGGAGACCGTGAGGATCGTCGCGTCCGGCCGGGACTGCAGGTGCTCGGTGAACGCGGCGATCAGCCGGATCGGGCCGAGCACGTTCGTGGTCACGACGGCCTCGGCGTCCGCCAGGAAGCCTGGGCCGCGCCAGTCCTCCGCCCGCATGATCCCGGCCATCGGGACGAGCACGTTGACGTCGGGGAACCGTTCGATCACCTCGGCCGAGGCGGTCCGGATCGACTCTGCATCGTCCGTGTCGATGCGGACGACGGCGAGACCGTGGTCGGCGGCGAGGGCGTCCAGCGTCTCGGTGCTGCGCCCGCCGACGATCACGGTGTTGCCCCGGGCCTGGAACCGCAGGGCGAGGGCGAGGCCGATACCGCGGGTCCCGCCAGGAATGAAGATGGTGTTACCGGTGATGTTCATGCCTCCACCGTGCTGCGCCCGGGCCGACGACGGGAGAGACCCGGTGAACCAGGGACCCGCGGTCCCTGGCTCCCGTGCGCGGCGCGGCGCACGATAGGCAGATGAACCGTGCAGCCCTCGCCGACTTCCTCCGCCGACGCCGGGAAGCCCTGCGCCCGTCCGACGTCGGGCTGGTGCCGGGACCGCGCCGTCGGGCACCGGGGCTGCGCCGTGAGGAGGTGGCCGCCCTGACCGGGATGTCCGTGGACTACTACGCGCGGCTGGAGCAGCAGCGCGGGCCGCAGCCGTCCGAGCAGATGCTCGCGGCGCTCTCCCGCGCCCTGCGCCTGACCGTCGAGGAGCGGGACTACATGTTCCGGCTCGCCGGCCACGGGGTGCCGCGGCGCATGCCGCTCGAGTCCCACGTCGCGCCAGCCCTGCTGCGCGTGCTGGACCGGCTCGAGGACACCCCGGCGGTCATCCTGTCGGGGCTGGGCGAGCCGCTGGTGCAGAACCGGCTCGCCGAGGCGATCTTCGGCACGCCGCCCGAGACCGGCCTGGCCCGCAGCTCCGTCTACCGCTGGTTCATGGATCCTGACTCCAGGAACGTGTACCCGCCCGAGGACCACGAGCGGCAGGGCCGCAGCCAGGTCGCCTCCCTGCGGGCCGCCCACGCCGCGGCCGGGCCGGGCTCGCCCGCCGACGAGATGCTGCGCGTCCTGCTGCGGGAGAGCCCGGAGTTCGTCCGGATGTGGGAGCTGCACGAGGTGTCGCGACGCTTCGAGGACCACAAGACGCTGGTGCACCCCGAGCTCGGCCGCATCGACGTCGCCTGCCAGGCGCTGTTCACCGAGGACCAGGCACAGGCGCTCCTGGTGCTCACGCCCGAGCCGGGCAGCGAGGCCGAGGAGAAGATCCGCCTGCTTGCGGTGCTCGGGCACGAGACGTTCGCGTAGGCGGCACATCCGGACGGCGTGCGCGCCGCCTGCTGTGGCCGGCGCCCGGTGAGAGGATCGCCTGGTGCACGACGACGACCGCTGCCCCTGCCTCTCCGGCGACACCTATGGCGCCTGCTGCGGGCGCTACCACTCCGGCGCCGCCACCGCCCCGACCGCCGAGGCACTGATGCGCGCGCGGTACTCGGCGTTCGCGGTCGGGGACGAGGCCTATCTCCTGGCGACCTGGGCGCCCCGGACCCGGCCGGACACCGCCGGGCTGGGCGACGAACAGTGGCGCCGCCTGGACGTCCACCGCACCGAGCGCGGCGGCCCGTTCGACACCACCGGCGTCGTCGAGTTCACCGCCTTCTACCGCCACCCGGCCACCGGCGCTCGCGGCAGCCTGCACGAGACCAGCCGTTTCGTCCGCGAGGGTGGTCGCTGGTACTACGTCGACGGCGCGCGGGAGGTCGGCGACCGTTAGACCAGGCTGCACCGCAGGTCGCACGGTTCAGGGCCGGACCGAGCCACGGGGCGCTGGACCGGGCTCGGGCCGCGGGGCGCTGGACGGAACCGAGCCGCGCCGGGCGGCTCGGGCCGGCAGCAAGGTAGTGGCGGAGCGTAGGTGCCAGGTCTGCTGAATTGCGTTCAGCCTGGCCCCGCCTAGTTCGGCCAGGCTGAACTGTTCAGCACAGCCCGCAAACCCGTGGCGCAGCCGGACGTAGTTCAGTCCACCTGGCACCCCTCAAAACAGCGCACCTTGCCCGGCGGTGGCGGCTGGCAGGCGGCGAGTCGCCCGCCCCTTGGGCCACCGCGAGCCCTAGATCCAGCCCTCTTCCCAGGCGCGGTGCGCCGCCGCGTGGCGGGTGGCGACCCCGAGCTTGGCCATCGCGGAGGACAGGTAGTTGCGCACCGTCCCGGGCGCGAGGTGCACGGCTGCCGCGATCTCGGAGACCTGGGCGCCGGTGCGCGCCTCGCGCAGCACCTCCAGCTCGCGGTCGGTGAGCGGGCACTCGTGCTCGGTGAGCGCCGACGCGGCGATCTCGGGATCGACGTACCGGCGCCCGACGGCGACGTCGCGCACGATCTGCGCCAGCCGCGCCGCCGGCGTCGACTTGGGTACGAACCCGCTCACGCCCGCGGCCAGGGCCCGCCGCAGGACCGCGGGCCGGGCATGCCGCGTCACGATGATGACGTGCGGCGGCGTGCCGTCGGTCCGGGCCAGGATCTGCGCGGCCGCGTGCAGCCCGTCGGTGGGCGGCATCTCGAGGTCGAGCACGGCGACGTCGGGCCGGTGCTGCTCGGCGAGCTGCACCGCGTGCGTGGTGGTGGCGGCCTGGGCCACTACCTGGAGGTCGTCCTCGAGGTCGAGGAGGGCGCAGAGGGCTCCGCGCAGCAGCTCCTCGTCGTCGGCCAGCAGCAGGCGGATCATCCGGTCACCGTAGCCGTGACGACGAACCGGTCGCCCTCGCTGGTCCACGAGAGGTGCCCGCCGACGGCGTCGAGCCGTTCGGCGAGGGAGACCAGGCCCGTGCCGTCGCCACCTCCGGCGGACCCGCTGCCCAGCCCTGCCGGCCCGCTGCCCAGCCCTGCCGGCCGGACGCCGTCGTTGTCGATGACGAGGCGGGCGCCCGCGCCGTCCGGCACCAGGACCAGCGCCGCGCGCGTGGCCCGGCTGTGCCGCAGCAGGTTGGTGGTGGCCTCGCGCACGACCAGGCCGAGGAGGCTGCGGGGCCCTTGCGGCAGGCTCGCGGCGAGGCCGGCGTCGACGTCGGCCAGGACCTCGACGCCCGCCGCCGCCAGGACCTTGGACGCGTTGGCGATCTCGGCGTCGAGGGTGGTGCGCCGGTAGCCCTGGACCAGGGCGCGGGTCTCGCGCAGGGCGTCCCCGGCGAGCTGCTGGACCTCGCGCATCGTAGCGGCGGCCCGGGCGGGGTCTGCCTCCGCGAGCCGCGCCGCGAGCTCGCTCTTCAGGGCGATCACCTGCAGGTGGTGTCCCTGGATGTCGTGCAGGTCGGCGGCGAACCGGAGGCGCTCGTCGGCGACGGCGAGCTGTCCGGCGAGCCGCCGCGCGTCGTCGAGCTGCGCCGCCACCTGCCAGCCGTGCAGCATGCCCAGCATCGCCGGACCGAACGCCACGACCATCAGGGCGGGCATCCACGCGGCGTGGCCCAGATGCGGTTCGTCCATGCCGAGGGCGGTGAGCAGACCCACCGCGGGCAGCAGGACGAGCGTGGCGCCGAGCACCGGCCAGGCTCGGCGGGAAGGAAGGAACATGACGAGTACCGAGATCGTGGCGGCGGGCGCGATCGACCAGATCCCGAACTCGCCGAGCGCGAGCGGCACCGCGGCCGCGACCGCCGCAGCACCCCCGGCGGTCACGAGCCAGCCGGTCGAGGGCGCCTCGTTCCGGATCCGCCGGGCCAGCAGGACGCCGCACGCCACGATGGTCGCCGCCGTCGACAGGCCCGTGAGGGCGCGCAGCCCGGCCGGTACGTCCGGGTCGAGCACCCAGTCGCCGACGGCGAAGCCCAGCACGCAGGCAACGGTCCCCGCGAGGCCCCACCAGATGTTGCGGCGGAAGCTCGCGAGTGCGCTGCCGTCGTCGTCCACGACGGTCGGGGTGCTGCTCATGGCGCCATCCTGCCAGCGCGGACGCCGCGGCGGGGCGGGCTGCCGCGGCTCGATGACATCTGTCATACGGGGTGGTGACACGTGCTCGTGCCCGGGTGCGGTCCGGCACTACTGGCCGCGCTCGCCGTCGGACAGCGTGGATACCAGTGCGGCGAGGAACGCCGCCCGGAGCGAAGGAGACGGAGCCATGGCGGAGACGACGGCGGGGACGACGGCCCACCCGACGATCCACGGGGGAGCCCACGGGGGAGCCCACGGGGTGGCCCACGCGGCATCCCACCACATCGCGCCCACGACACGGTGGCGGAAGGTGCTGCGGTTCCACGCGCACCTGGTCGAGATGGTCGTCGTGATGGTGCTCGGGATGATGCTGCTGGCACCCGCGTGGGACTGGGTGGGCACGGCAGTGGGGATCGAGGCGCTGCTGGCCCGGCCGGACGCCGGCGCGGTGGTGATGGTCCTGGACATGGTGGCCGCGATGACCGTCTGGATGCGGGTGCGGCGGCACGGCTGGTCCGCGATCTGGGAGATGAACGCGGCGATGGCGGCGCCGTTCGCGGTGCTGCTGGTGCTGTTCTGGGTCGGCGCCGTCGGTGCGGGCGACATGATGCTCTGGGGCCACGTGCTGATGGTTCCGGCGATGGCGGGCGCGATGCTGCTGCGGCCGGCCGAGTACACGGAGCACGTCCACGGGTTCGACCTGGTCTGGCTGTGCGAGCGGTGGCCGGTGCTGGTCGGGCTGCTGCTCCTGGTCGGCACGCTCGCCGGCGCGGGAGCTGGAGCGGGCGCCGGCGTGCCGACGTGGCTGGTCTTCGCGATGGCCCTGGTGTACCCGGTCGTCGGAGTGCTCCGGAACAGCATCCGGGGGCGGTCGATGGTCCTGCTGCAGGCCGCGGGACTCGCGGTGTTCGGGGGCGTCAGCCTGCTGGCCGGCGTCCTCGTGGGGCAGGACACCGGGGCCTACGTGCTCGCGGCCGGCCTCGTGGGGCACGGCCTCTGGGACGCGTTCCACCACCGGGCGAACGCCGTGGTGTGGCGCTGGTACGCGGAGACCTGCGTGGTCTACGACGTCCTGCTGGCCGGCGCGGTGCTCGCGTCGACGCTGGGTTCCTGACCGTCCGGAGAACGGCGGAGCTGTCAGACGTACAGGTCACGGGAGTGACCTGTACGTCTGACACGTGCGCCAGGTCGCGGGCGGACTACAGCGTCCAGCGCTGGTTCGCGCCGCCGTTGCAGGCGTACTGCTTGAGCCGGGTGCCGTTCGTTGTCGACGAGGCGGGCACGTCCAGGCACTTGCCCGAGTGGCGCGCCACGAGCTCGGTGTAGCCGCCGCTCACGCCGCGCAGCTGCCACTGCTGGTTGGTGGCGCCGCCGCAGGTGTACTGGATGACCGCGGCGCCGTCGGTGGTGGCGGCGTTGTTCACGTCCAGGCACTTGCCCGAGTGCTGCGCGACGAGGTTGTGGTACCCGTTGCCGAGGTCGCGCAGGGCCCACTGCTGGTTCGACGCCCCTGCGCAGGTGTACTGGACGATCTCGGCGGCGTCGGCGGTCGACGCGCTCACCACGTCAACGCACTTGCCCGAGGCCTGGTTGACGATGTCGGTGACTGTCGCACCGCCGCCGTTGCCCGCGTTGGGGTCGACGTCGTCGCCCCACGCCCAGCGCAGCCGGTTCGCGCCGGAGGCGCTGCGGATCGCGAGCGAGAGGTTGGTGCCGCTGCCGCTCTTGATGTACATCGAGTACCCGTCGTACCCGATGTTGCCCGTCTTGCCGCCGATCCCCGGCCAGTAGGTGCCACCCATCCCCGTGTCGCGCATGACCTGCGTGACGGCGCGGATGTGGCGCACGAAGTTGTTGGTGCTGTTGGCGTCGCCGTAGTTCAGGCCCTCGTTCATCGCGCCGCCGAACTCCGTGACGACGGCCCGGGAGGCACAGCTGCCGAGGCGGGTCGTGACGTGGCTGCGCCAGCCGTCGTAGGTGTTGTCGCCGTAGAAGAACGCGTAGTGGTGGAAGGACAGCAGCGTCGCGTTGAAGCGGCTGTCGTTGCAGATGTCCCGCAGGTCCTGGCTGTAGCCGGTGCCGCCGATCAGGACGCGGGCCGGCACCGCCGAGTAGTGGTAGCTGAGCCAGTTCGCCGCGACGTCGCGCCACTGTGCCGAGCTGTAGCCGTGCGGCTCGTTCATGGGCTCGAAGTACACCCGGGTGTTGGAGCCGTACTGGCTGGTCACGGTGGACCACATGGTGTTGAAGGCGGCCATGTCGGTGATCCGCCCGCCGGAGGCGGCGCCGTCCTCCCAGTAGGCCAGGATGACCTTGAAACCCCGGGCGGTCGCGGCGTCGATCGCACCCCGGTAGCTGTTCCACCAGGCGGTGCCCACCGTGTGCGTGTTGATCGGCAGGCGCACCGTGTTGATGCCGAGGGTCGACTCCATGTCGTCGTACACGGCGTTGGCCTTGGCCTGGACCGTCGCGTAGCCGTCGGAGCTGCTGAGGCCGTCGAGCACGAGCGGTCCGGTGCTGAAGTTGTCGCCGAGCACCGCCCAGTTCATGCCGCGGAACTGGCTGGTCGCGGCAGTGGCGGGTGCGGCGGTGGGCAGCGCTGCGACCGGCAGCAGGACGAGGGCGGCCAGGAGGCTCACCAGTGTCCGGAGGGGCCGTCGAGCGGGCGGAGTGGTGCCATGACGTGCGTCCATGGTGTCGACCTATCTCGTGCTTCGTTGCACGTAGCCGGGCGGCGGATGAAATACGCAGTTCAATATTAACGTTAACATCGGGAGAATTGCGGCGAAAGGCCTTCGCCGGGTCCGGCTTCTCGGAGTCGTGGGACGAGCGCACGACGTGCGGGCGCAGCGCGGGGCAGCGCGCGCGTCGCCGCAGGTGCCGCTCCTCTCGGGGGTTATTTTTGGGCGCTATGGAGAGCGCGCCGCCCGGCACCCCCACCAGCCCGCAGCCCCACATCCTCGAACTACGGATCCACGGCATCGCGAACGCGCTGCCGTACGGGTCGCTCGACCTGCCGCGGGGCGAGGTGGTCCAGTCCGACGGCGACGCCCTGGGCAGCTTCTGGCGGCCGACGCCGGACGCCGAGGCGCGGGACAAGGCGCTCCCGCCGGGCCACGTCCGCGCCATCCGGCCCGACGTGCGCCGCGAGGCCTACTCCTGGAGCGCGATGGCGCGGCTCGGCGGCCTCCCGTTCGGTGGTGTGCTCGGTGTCCTCGGGACCGTTGCGGTGCGCCTGCTGTGGGCGGCGATGATCCCGTTCGGCCTGGCGAACGCCGCGTACTGGGCGCGCCGCATCCCGGCCCCGGAGCCGGGCGCGCACGAGGCCGGCACACCCGAGCCGGGCGCGCACGAGGCCGGTGTACCCGAGCCAGGCGCGCACGCACCCAGTTCGCACGAGCCCGCCGTCCCCCGTCCGGCGTCCGGCGTCCTGCGGCCCGAGGCGACCGCCGCGCTGACCCGGGTGTTCGCGCTCGGCCTGACGCTCATGTTCGTGTCCGCGGTGGCGACGGTCGCGCTGTCCGTCATCGGCACGCGGTGCATCGGCCTGGCGACGGTGGCGCCCGACTCCCTGGTCGCCGTCTGCGCGCGCATCCCGAGCGCCCTGCACTCGCTGGCCCGGATGGACGTCGGCGACCGGCTGGCCCTGCTGTCGCTCGTTCCGGTGCTCCTGGTCACGGTGCTGGTCCTCGTGGCGCACAGCGGCCAGGTCCGGTTCGAGTCGAAGTTCTCGGTGATGCGCGCCGGGCGCACGGTGCCGCCGTCGGGCCCGCCGCTGCACCGGGCGGGCTTCTGGTCCCAGCGCACCGGCTCGGGTCTGCTGTGGGCGCACCTGGGCGCTGCCCTCGCCCTGACCGGGCAGTACCTCACCTGGACGCGGTACGCCGACGCCGGCCTCCCGATGCCCGGCCTGCCCGTGGCCGGCCTGGTGGTGATCCTCGGCGCGTGCGTGTTCGTCGCCCTGCGCACGGACGACGACGGCGTCCAGGCCGCGGCGCCCCGCGCGAAGGGCCGGGCCGGCCTCGTGGTGTTCGCGGCCGGGCTGCTCGTCTGGCTGGTGGCCTGCTTGGCGTGCTTCGCCGGCCCGCAGCCCGCGAAGATGCCCGCCCTCATCGGCCTGGACCTGGTGCCCGCGCTGCTCGGCGTCGGGCTGTGCGGTATCGCCGCGACCGGCCTGGCCTGGCGCACCACCCGCGGCGTCCTGGGGGTCGCCGCGTGGAGCCTCGTGCCGGTGGTCGCCACGGCCTGCGTCGCGTTCGTGCTGGTGACCGAGCCCGACGGCCCGCTGCGCCACCTGCTCGTCGCGGTGGCCGTGCTCGCGATCCTGAGCCCGGTCGCGGTGGTGCTCGCGGCCGTCGTGCTGCGCCGTCGTCGGTACGAGGGCTGGCATGGCGCGGGGCCTGGCGTGTTCCTGCTGGTCTCCGCCGCGGCCGCCGCCGTGTACTCGAGCCTGCTGGTGCTCGGCGTGCAGTGGTTCCTGCGCGGCGGCGAGGCGGCGCCGCCGAAGCCCCTCGGCGACGGCCTGGTCGGTCTGCCCCGCGACGTGCCCGAGACCGATCTGGTGCGGGTCCCGCCGGTCTACACCGAGTTCGGCACGGCGTCGGTGGTGATCGCGCTGGTGTTCGTCGTGCTGGTGAGCGTGGCGCTGGCCGGCCCGTACGTGATGGACGCCGTCCGCTCGCGGGACCTGTGGATCCCGAGGGCGCCCCGCACCGCTGGCCTGCCCTACGGTCCGGCGGTCCCGGCCTGGCGCGCGGTCGCCGACGCCCCGGACGCCGACGGCGGCCCGAACCCCGTGCTGGAGCGTGTGCTGCGCGGCCGGAAGGTCGCCGCGATGTCGCACCGGGCGGAGCTCGCCGGTGGCGCGCTCGCCGCGGCGTCCTACGTCGCGGCCCTGCTGGCGCACGTCCCGCTGATCACCCAGCACAGCGACACCGGCACGTATCAGACGCCGCTGTGGCTGTCCGGCCTGGCGGTGCCTGCCCTCGGCGTGCTCGCGGCGACCCTGGTGGCGAGCGCCCTGGCGGGCACGACCGGCGGCGGGCCGTCGCGTCCGTGGGGCCTGGTGTGGGACCTGATGTGCTTCCTGCCGCGCAGTGCCCACCCGTTCGGCCCGCCGAGCTACGCCGAGCGCGCGGTGCCCGAGGTGCGCTCTCGGGTGGATGCCTGGCTCACCGGCGCCGACATCGCCGACGACGCCGAGCGCGAGCGGGTGGCCCCGACCCGGCGCGTGGTGCTGTCGGCGCACTCGATCGGCGCCGTGCTGGCCGCCGCGGTGATCCTGATCCGTGCGGGCAACCCGGTGCCCGACACCGTCGACGGCCGGCTCGGCCTCCTGTCGTACGGCACGCAGCTGCGCCCGTTCCTCGGCCGGTTCTTCCCGGACCTCCTTGGCCCGACGACGACCGGCACGCCGCCGTGCACCGGGCCCGCCTGGTCGGCGGACCCGTGGGGCGGACAGGTGCGGGCCGCGCGGGCGGCGGTGGGTTCCGGACCCGGGGCGGTTCCGGCGGCGCCGTTGACGCCGGAGCGCCCCGAGCCCGGCTCGGGGGAACAGGTCACGCTGATGTCACTGCTGACCTGCGGTGCCAAGCCCGCGTGGGTGAACCTGTGGCGGCGCACCGACTTCATGGGCTTTCCCGTGGTGGGTTATGGGTCGAACGAGGTGGACCGCGGGGCGGAGGAGATGGACCGGTCGGCCTATCTCTTCGCCGTGGCCGCCCACTCGGGCTACCAGTCGTCGTGGGCGTACCACGTGGCGCTGGACGAAGTCGTCTCTCGGCTGACGCCGGCTGGGCCTTCGGGTGCCCAGCCGGCGGTCACGCGGCGAGCGGAGCCGGGCTGACGACGTCGCGCAGCCTGGCCAGTGCGCTCTCGAGGATCTGAGCCACGCGCTCCTTGGTCACGCCGAGGCGGCGGCCGATCTCGTCGAGGGTTCGGGTGGTGCCGTCCAGGAGGCCGAAACGCATCTCCAGGACCCGGGCCTCCACGGCGTCGAGGTGCCGCAGGGCCTGCCGGACACGGCGGCGCAGCATCGTCTGCTCGGGGGTGGGGCCGTTCTCGCTCGGCGACTCGGCGTGCTCGGCGGCGGCGACCGCGCGGACGATCGAGCGGCGTACCCAGCGGGTCGCGTAGGCGGCGAACGTGCCGTGCGCGGGGTCGTACGAGTCGGCGGCGCGCACGAGGCCGACGTTGCCCTCCTGCACGAGGTCCATGAACGGCAGGCGGCCCGAGTAGGTGCCCGCGACGGCCGGGACGAGACGGAGGTGGGCGAGGACGAGACGCTCCTTCGCGTATTGCCCGTCCTTGACCCGTGCTTCGAGCTGTACGCGGAAGCTGGGGGAGACCGCTGTGGAGTGCAGGGTGCGCGCGGCGTCTGCTCCGGCGACTGCTCGCTCGAGGAGAGACTCGAGCTGCGCGTCGTCCAGCGACGGCGTCCGCTCGATCATCGCAGCGTAGGACGGGGGCAACGCGGGGTGCGGACTGTGTTCCTTGCTGCGGCGTGCACGGGACGACCGAGCGGTTCGGGTAGTTCTCATCGCAACTCTCCTCACGAGCGGGACGAACTTTCCTTGCCCGGAGCATATGGAGTCTTGGGGCTCGGGGGAAGCGGAGAGGATTTCGCTGTGAGAGATAACGGGACGATAACGGCATGCCATGCGCGTCCCGTGCGCAACCAGCGTTCCAGCGGTGTTTCAGGCGGGTTCCGGCCGCGTTCCGACGGCGTGACGGAACCGGGTGACGGACGGCGTGACGGAGCCGTGTGCCGGACCGTGCCGCAACCGGGTGACAGCACCGGGACGTCCCGGGAGACTCGTGCCATGGGCCCGCACGCCTTCCGCTGGGTGTTGCACGTCGACCTCGACCAGTTCCTGGTCGCGGTCGAGCTGCTGCGGCGCCCGGAGCTCGCCGGAAAGCCGGTGATCGTGGGCGGGCGCGGCGACCCGACCGAGCGGGCCGTGGTCTCGACAGCGTCGTACGAGGCACGGAAGTTCGGCGTCGGGTCGGGCATGCCGCTGCGCATCGCGGCCCGCAAGGTCCCGGACGCGATCATCCTGCCCGTCGACCACGAGGCCTACCTCGAGGCGTCCGGGCACGTGATGGACACGCTGCGCGGGCTCGGCCTGGTGGTCGAGGTGCTCGGCTGGGACGAGGCGTTCCTGGGCTGCGACGCCGACAACCCGGAGGCGGTCGCCCACCGGGTGCAGGAGGCGGTCCTCGCCGCCACCGAGCTGCACTGCTCGGTGGGTATCGGCGACAACAAGATCCGCGCGAAGATCGCCACCGGGTTCGGCAAGCCCGCGGGTATCTTCCGCCTCACCGAGCAGAACTGGTCCGAGGTGATGGGGGAGCGGCCCACCATCGACCTGTGGGGTGTCGGCCCCAAGGTGTCCAAGCGGCTCGCCGCCCACGGCGTCACGACCGTGGCGGAGCTCGCCGCGGCCGACGGCGACGTGCTGGTCGCCGAGTTCGGGCCCCGGATGGGCGCCTGGTACGGCGACCTCGGTCGCGGGCACGGCTCCGCCGTCGTCGACGACGCACCCTGGGTCGCGCGCGGACACAGCCGCGAGACCACCTACCAGCGCAACCTCACCACGCCCGAGCAGGTGGAGGCGGCCCTGCGGGACCTCGTCACGCAGGTGCACGCCGACACCGAGGCCGAGGACCGGCCCGTCTTCCGGATGGGCCTGAAGGTGCGCTACGCGCCCTTCTTCACCCAGAACTACTCGAAGAAGCTCCCGGCGCCCACGCGGTCGCTCGACGAGCTGACCACCGCCGTCCTTGCTCTCGCGGAAGGCATGGAGCCGGGCCGGGAGGTCCGCCTGCTCGGCGTGCGCGCCGAGATGGTGATGCCCGACGGCGGCGACCCGGTCGAGCGCACGCCCGTCCGCGGACGGATCTGACGGGCGGGTCCGACGGCTGATCCGGCGGGCGGATCTCACCCGGCCCGACAAGGGCGCACCCGTCAGGGAGAATGCACGGGTGACCACCCTCGACGTCGTCCGCATCGACGACCCCGCCGACGAGCGTCTCGCCGACTACAACAGCCTCACGGACGTCGTCCTGCGCTCCAAGCACGAGCCGGCCAAGGGGCTGTACATCGCCGAGAGCTCGACGGTGATCCGGCGGGCGCTCGCGGCCGGGCACCGGCCGCGGTCGTTCCTCATGGCGCCGAAGTGGCTGGACTCGATGAGCGACGTGATCGCTGAGACCGGCGCGCCCGTCTACGTCGCAGAGGAACCGCTCCTGAAGGAGATCACGGGCTTCCACCTGCACCGCGGCGCGCTCGCGGCGATGCACCGGCCGCCGCTGCCGGGTGTGCACGAGCTGCTTTCGGCGGCGCGCGGGGGAGCGGGGGCGCGGCGTGTCGTGATCCTCGAGGACATCGTCGACCACACGAATGTGGGTGCGGGCATGCGTGCGTGCGCGGCCCTCGGGGTCGACGTCGTGCTGTTCACCCCGAGCTGCGCGGACCCGCTGTACCGGCGAGCGGTCAGGGTCTCCATGGGCACGGTGTTCCAGGTGCCGTGGACGCGGATCGACCCATGGCCCGAGGGCATCCAGGCCCTGCACGACCACGGCTTCCAGGTGGCGGCACTCGCGCTCGAGGACGACTCGGTCAGCCTCGACGACCTCGTGGCCGACCCGCCCGAGAAGCTCGCGCTGGTGCTCGGCACCGAGGGTGACGGCCTGAAGGCCCGGACGATCGCCGAGTGCGACCTGACCGTCCGGATTCCGATGACCGGGGGAGTGGACTCGCTGAACGTGGCGTCGGCGGTGGCGGTCGCTGCGTGGGCCACCCGCGTGCCGCCCGCTGATAGCTGAACCGTCGAGAAGGCGTCAGTGCGCCGCAACTTCTTCAGCCGACGTTGTAGATCACGAGCAGAGCGAGCCATGCGCTGACCGTCGAAGCCGCAGTCCAGAGGATGATCGCGATGCCCTGCCAGAGCAGGACCCATGGCTTGGGCACGCCACCGGCGACCAGCAGCGCGGCGGTGAACTGGGTCGGCATCGCGAGGGGACCGAGAAGACTCGCCCCAGGTACCCCGAACCGAGTGAGGTAACGCCGGAAACGTTCCTTGCCCTTTGATTCTGGCTTCTCCTTCGTCGGCGCCACCTCTACCACGTCGCCGTCTGGCTCCGTCGACCTGGCCGATACATGCACCGCTGCACGCCGCGCACGCCGCTCGAGGGTCGCCGTACGTACGCGGCTGCTGAGGGTGACGATCAGGAAGACGCAGAGGAAGTTGCCGCCCGCTGCGGCGATCCCGGCCACGATGGGATTGAGGCCACCGAGCACACCGACCGTGGTCGCGAGCTCGCCCTCGACGAAGGGCACGGCGCCGGCCAGCGCGATGATCAATGGTTGGATCACGTCTGGAACGGTTGCGACAAGGTCCCGGAATCCCTGGACCAGTGGTTCGACCGGATTCATGGTGCTCTCTCCTTCGGCGATGATCTGCGCGCACTCGTCATCGGCGCGCGTGAGGGCACGCCACATGCGGGTGGTTCCCGGTGGGCGGTTGCGCAGAGTCGCTCGTCGACGCTGCGTCTTTCAGGGTGAAGGTGATCAGTCGGGCTGCGTGAGCGTCGCGAGAGTCGTCGCGAACGCGGTTCCTACGATCTGTGCGACCACGGAGCTCAAAATGATGTCGGCGGTGGCCTTCGCGCCCCAGTCACCGCGCTCGAGGTCCTTGCCCCGCGTGTAGACGTCACCGGACCAGGGGATGTCGGCGTGCATCGCGGCCAGGCTCTTGCTCGCCGAGAGGAGCGCACCGAGCGTGGCCGTCCGGGTGTCAGGATCGGTGCCGTCCACCAGCACCGAACGAACCGGTACGAGCAACCGGTCACGCACACCGGTGTCTCCGCCGCTGAGTACATGCGTGGGAAATATGCCGAGGAGGCGGTGTGGCTCCTGGCGGATATCGCCTCGAGCAACGAGCCGGTTCAACGTGCTCTCTCTTGACCGGGTGCCGATATCGACCACGAGCCCTCTGATCCCTGTCGTGGATCTTGGGACCCTTTCCCATGCTCCGCGTAGCAGCGAGTCCTCGGGACCGTGGCCGACGGCGCGAGCACGACGTTGTTCGTGGTCGAGCTCGATGTGTCCTCGCGCGGCGAGCTCGATGAGGATCGCGCCGCCCAGCGTGTACATCAAGGACAACCCCTCACCTGTGAAGGTGCCGCTCCGGGGATCGAACAGGAGGAGCATGACGGCCTCCGGCAGCGTCAGGTCCGCAGGGCGGGCATCAGCCGTGTCTTTCGGTAGAGGGTCTTCGGCTGCGCTCGTCATCTTGGTCCTCCGTCGGTCGCGCCACGAGAGTGTGCGGCGCCATGCTCTGGGTCCGAGCCCGATACTGAGCCGGTCGTAGCGATCGCGTGTGCTCGGCGCAGCACTTCGAGCTGGGCAGGGTGGTAGAGGTCGCCGATCGCCTGCGAGACCGTGCTGGCCGTGCGCTCGGCACTGTGCGTCGAGAACTGGGCGGCGTCACTGACCACCGGAAAGGCGGCCTGTGCCGCGGCGAGCGGACCTGCCATTCGTTCGGCGAGGTCCTGTATCGCCGCTTCGTCTGCGTCCACCGGGAGTGCGTCGAACTCGTCGTCAACGGGATCCCGGTGGCTCACCAGCTCACGGATCTCTCCCATGGCGCTCTCGTCGAGGACCTGCCCATAGATGAGGAGCATTGCGCGGTCGCTCTCCGAGAGGCTGTGCGTGACCGACTCGAATCCACGGGGAGCATCTACCGGGGCACGGTGACGCAGAACGACTGCGAGCTCTGACCGAACTCGCTGGAGCCGTTCGATCGTCGCCGCGAGCTCCGCATCGATCAGCCGAATGGCTTCGTCCGGGACCTGGTCGGCGCGATCCATGGTGGCGATCTGCGCGAGTGGAAGCCCTAGATCGCTGAGCCGCTTGATCTGCAGCAGCCGGACGAGGTGGGCTGTCTCGTACTGCTTGTACCCGTTCCCTGCGCGGTGCGGTTCATCGAGCAGCCCCAGCGCGTGGTAGTGCCGTACAGCCTTGATCGTCGTACCCGCGAGGTCCGCGAGCTGACGTGTGCTCCAGGCCATTGTTCTCACCGTCCCTACGTTGAGAACCAGTGAAAACTATGTCCTTGGGGCACAGTCAATCCCAGCGATACCCGCCACGGCATCCCGATCAGCCGTGAGCGCACTTCCGTCGACCAAGGAGCTGCTGCATGGAGATCAACTGGCTGGCCACCGCGCTCGCCCTCGTCGTCGGCATGGTCGTGGCGGGAGTCTGGTACGGCAAAGCCTTCCTGGCCGTCTGGCAGCGGCTGACGGGCATCCCGCCGGAGGACTCCAAGAAGGCCAGCAGGAGGAACACCCTCCAGCTCCTGGTCGCGAACGGCGTGACGGCGGTGGGACTGTCGGCCGGCATCGCGGTCGCGTCGGCGGCGTTCGACGACGACTCGGTCGGGCTGGCGCTGCTAGTCGGCTTCGTGGCGTGGCTGACGTTCTCGGCCTCCACGCTTGTCCAGCACAACGCCTTCGAGCTGAAGTCGCCGAAGCTGACCCTCGTCAACTGCAGCTACCAGCTCGTGCTGTTCCTCGCCATGGCGCTGGTGATCGGGCTGTTCTAGCCCGACGCCGCACCAGCGCCCCTCCAGGACGCAGCACCAGCCCTCAGAGCAGCTGGGACCTGCGCCGCGGCTCGGCCGCCTCGCGCCGGATCTCCTCCTGCCGCCCCTGCCAGCCCTTGAACTTCTCCTGTGCCTCGAGCTCGGCGGCGCTCGGCGCCAGACCGACCACCAGGAGCAGCAGGATGGTGCTGATCGTGACCCCGATGATCAGCGGGCCGAGCAGCGCGGCGACGGAGACACCGCCGTCCGGCACGATGACGGTGCCGGTGACCACCTCCGCCCGCATGGCGGCCATACCCGTGTAGTGCATGCCGGAGACGGCGACCCCCATGATGATCGTGGCGCCGGCGCCCGCGGCGAAGTTGTGCACCTTCGCCGAGAGCCAGAGGCCCGCGGTGGCGGCGACGATGCCGACGATCACCGACATGACGACGGTGGGGATGTCATAGGTGACCTCGACGCCCACGTGCAGGGCGCGCATGCCGAGGTAGTGCATCGCCGAGATGCCGAGCCCGGTGACGATGCCGCCGGCGACGAGCGTGAACGGCCCGACGCCCTCCGTCCGGATGATGAAGAGGCCGAGCCCCACCACCGCGATGGCGAGCAGGCCGCTGGCGATCGTCAGGGGGACGTCGAAGCGGGTCTCGGTGCCCCGGATGTGGAAGCCGAGCATGGCGACGAAGTGCATCACCCAGATGCCGGTGCCCCCGATGGAGACGGCGCCGATCGCGAGCCAGCCGATGCTCGCCAGGCCGTGGGAGACACGCGCGCGCGCCGTGCAGGTCAGCCCCACTGCGCACCCGGCGCACGAGAGCAGGAACGAGAGGATGGGCGTGACCCAGCCCAGCGCGAAGTGGTCGATCATGGTGAGGCTCTCCAGCGAGTACGAGGGAAGCGTGCGGCCTTCCGTGACGACGGGTTGCCGACGGCGCGGTGCCAGATCGTCGTCCAGGCCGATCGGTACCAAGTAAAGAGGTCAGAGGGGCAAGATGCACCCTTTGTACAGGGTTAATTTCCCACTGACAGGGGTGATCTTCCCGGAACCTGGCCATCCTGTTTCACGCCCATGAACCATTCGTGGTACACGGCGCCGGAGGGCCATTCGAAGGTGTTGTCCGCCGCCGGGGAGGGGTGACACAGGGCGCACAAAGTTAGGTTAGGCTCACCGTCGTGACCACCCAGACCGAGGGGCTCGAAGCCAAGCCCTCGCGAATGTTCGACGTCGAGGTAGCGCGCGTGACGCGCCTGTGCCCGTCCTTCGTCCGCTTCACGTTCCGCGGGCCGGACCTGGACAAGTTCGCGGACAACGGCCGCGACCAGCGCATCAAGCTCCTCCTCCCGTCCCCGCAGGGCGGCTGGGACGCCCTGCGCCGCGACGACCCCGACTGGTACGCCGCCTGGCGCTCGCTCCCGGACGAGCACCGCAACCCGATGCGCACCTACACGGTCCGCACGGTGCGTCAGGACCTGCGCGAGGTCGACGTCGACGTCGTCATGCACGGTGACACCGGGCCGGCGTCGCGCTGGGCGCTGAGCGCGGCCGCGGGCGACCCGTTGGTCATCATGGGCCCCAACGCCGAGTACGACGGCATCCACGGTGGCGTCGAGTTCGCCCCGCCGGCGTCCAGCCACGCGCTGCTGCTGGCCGGTGACGAGACCGCGGTGCCGGCGATCGCCGCGATCTGCGAGTCGCTGCCCGCCGACGCCGTCGGCGAGGTCTTCCTCGAGGTGCCGCACCCGGAGGACGGCTGGACGCTCGGTGCGCCGGAGGGCGTGCGCGTGCACTGGCTGGCGCGGGACGGGCGCGAGCACGGCGAGGTGCTGATCCCCGCGGTGCAGGACGCCGCCGACCGGCTGCTCGCGATGGGTGTCCGCCCGTCGTCGGACACCACGCCCGCGCTGACCGCCGCCGGGGTGGACCTGTCCGCCGAGGTGGAGGACGTCGACATCGACACGGGGATCCTCTGGGAGGTGCCGGTCGACGAGGCGGGCCGACCCCTGGCGCAGGACACCGTGCTGTACGCGTGGCTCGCGGGCGAGGCCGGCGTCATCAAGACGCTGCGCCGCTACCTCGTGAGCGAGTGCCAGGTGGACCGCAAGTCCGTGGCCTTCATGGGCTACTGGCGCAAGGGCCGCGCGGAGAACTGATTCCCGGCGGTGTCGAGCCGCCGCCGATACGCGTCATTCCTCCCGGACGCAGGGACCCGATATCGACCCGGCTTTGCGCTGAACCCGCAAAGCCCGAGGTCAATGTGGTAAATATCGGACCCTGACGTTCGGGAGGAACGTATGGGTGCGACGGGGCAGCCTGCAAAGAACACCGAGCGCCGGGAGGGCTCCCGGCCGTGGTGGGGGGACCACCGGACGACGGTGTTCGCGGTGTTCGGCACGGTGGCGGGGATCTGCACCGCCGCGATGGGCGTCGTCGACCGCGGCACGCAGATCGTCCTGCTGGTCGTCTCCGTCGGTCTCTTCCTGGCCGGGCTGGCCGGCCTCGTCCGGGTGCGGACCTACGCGCGCTGGTTCGCGGCGGCGTGGACGTGGGCGAAGGGCCACCGGATCGTCGTCGCGGTGGTGACGGTGGTCGTGCTGGCCGGCTCGACCGGCGCGGCGGTGGCGCTGCAGTCGGCCCGGTCCTGCGAGGACCCGACCGAGGTGGCGGTGATGGTGCCGGAGGACGGCGCCGCGGGTTTCGCGGCGGTGGCGGACGCCTTCGAGCGGGACTCGGTCACACCGTTCTCCTGTCCCCGGTACCACGTGACCACGTTCGGCATGGGCTGGCCGGCGCTCCGGGCGGCCTTCGAGTCGGGCTGGGGCGCGGCGGCGGGGCAGGACGGCGCGGCGTCGCTGGACCTCGGGCCCCGGCCGGACGCCTGGTTGGCCGAGTCCATGGCGCAGGTGGACATCGTGGCCCCGCCGCGCGGCGCGGGCACCGGCTTCACGGTCTCCGGCCGGACGCTCGTGGCGGGCTCACCGCTGGTGCTCGCGGTGCCGGAGCCGCATGCGCAGGCCCTGCGTGCGACGACGGGGACCGGCGACACGGTCCAGGAGCTGATGGCGGCGGCCGGGGCGGCGGGGCTCGACGTCGTACGGGGCAATCCGGACGCGTCCTTCGCCGCCGCGCTGCACACCGAGCGCCTCTACGCCGGATCGAGAAGTGCCGGGACCGAGCCGGCGGCCCGGGAGGCGCTGGAGCTCGACCTGGGCCACGCCCTGGAGCGGGCGGGCCTGCCGCTCGGGACGGACGGCGCGCTCCTGTGCCGGCTCGACGAGCTGTCCGAGGAGGAGCCACCCCGGGTGGCGGTGCTGACCAGCGAGCGCGCGATGGTCGACCGGGGCGCGGCCTGCCCGGCGCGGGCTGCCGGTGCCGGCGACGGCACCCTGGTCCCGTTCTACCCGGAGGCCGCCGTCGGCCTCGACTACCAGGCCGTGGAGCTGACCTGGGCGGACGCCGAGCCGTCCGGGCGCAGGGCCGCCGCGGCGGCGGCCTTCGTCGAATGGCTCGGGACGAGCGACGGGCAGGAAGCCCTCGACCGGCGGGTGCGGGTGCGCGGCGTCGACGGACGTCCGCCGTCGGGCGACGACGGGCCGCTGCCCGGCCTGCCGGACACGGTGGTCGAGACCGGTGCGGGGATCGTCGCGGACACCCGCGTGCTGGCGATGGAGGAGCAGTACCGTGCCGCTCGTCGCCCGGCGCGGGTCCTGGTGCTGGTGGACTCGTCGGCCTCCATGGGCAGGCCGGCGGACGGTGACCGGCTGCGCATCGACGTCGCCGAGCGCGGTGTGCTGGGTGCGCTCGACCACCTCAGCGGGTCCGACGAGGTGGGTATCTGGTCGTTCTCCGGGAACGCGGGGTCCAGCCCTCGGCCCGTCCTCGACGTGACCGGGAGCGAGGAGGCCAGGCGCGAGGCGCCCAAGCTGCTGCGCGACGAGCTCCGGCCCGAAGGCCACACACCGCTCTACGACGCGATCGACGCCACGACGTCGGAGCTCGTCCGGCTGGATCCGGACGGCGCCTCCCGCAGGCACCTCACCGCGCTGGTCGTCCTGACGGACGGGGAGAACCACCCGGGCGACGGACCCGGTGCGGAGCTGACGGCGTCGGACCTGATGCGCTCGGCCCGCACGGAGGCCGCGGCGGGCGTCCGGGTCTACGTCGTGGCGGTGGGGGAGGCGTCGTGCCAGGTGAGCGATCTGCGGCGGATCGCGGCGGAGTGGGACGGCGAGTGCTGGGACACCTCGTTCGGCGAGCTCGAGGGCACGCTGGCCGGCCTGTTCGGGCAGCTGGGAGGTCGGTGACGTGACCGGGGGTGCGGCGGGCAGCAGTGCGAATGTCGGGGCGGGCAGCGGCACGCACGGCGTGATCACGCGCAGGGGCTTCATCGTGGGCGGCGCGGCGGGGCTCCTGGCCGGGGCCGGGCTCCCGCTGGGCCTGGAGCGACTGTTCGGCGGGGCCGCCGAGATGGAGACGTTCTCCCCGGGTGACCAGCTCACCATCCTCAGCGGCCGTGACGAGACCGACGGCGGGCAGCGCCGTCTGCTCGTGGAGCTCTGGAACCGGGTGCACGAGAAGCACCCCGCGCGGATCGTCGAGGTGTCGAGCAACGCGGACCGCGCCTACAGCACCATGCTGTCGGCGGCGCAGGCCCGCGAGCCCGGCTACGACGTCTACAACCTCGACATCCCGTGGGTGCCGCAGTTCGCGCAGAGCGGCTACCTCCGGGTGCTCGACGGCTTGACGGGGGACGGGTTCCTCGGCGAGCCGTGGGCGGCCGGCGTCTGGGACGGCGCGGCGTACGCGCTGCCGTTCAACTCCGACGTCGGCCTGCTGTACTGCAACCTCGACCTGATCGCGGAGTTCTACGACCAGGAGGTGCCCACGACCGACCCGATCCCGCTGGACGGGGGGTGGGCGGGCCTGGACACGTTCGCGCACGAGGTCTTCGCCAAGGTAGGCGGCGGGGACGGCTTGAGCCGGCCACCCATCGACACCGCGATCGCCCTGCAGCTCGCCGACTACGAGGGGTTCACGGTCAACCTGTGGGAGATCCTGCTGGGGGCGGGCGCCGTGTCCGTGGACGCAACGGGCCGCCCGGTCTTCGAGGACGTCGACCGGATCGGTGACACGATCGAGAGCCTGTCGCGGCGGCTGAGCGAGTCGACCGACGGTCCGAGCGGCACGGCGGCGTCGCTCGCGTTCGACGAGCAGGGTTCGCTGGCGGCCTTCGCGGCGGGCCGCGCGGTGTTCCTGCGGCACTGGCCGCGGGCGCTGCGCCTGCTGCGGGGCGGCGACGCGGCGCCCTTCCGGGTCGGGTTCATGCCCGTGCCGGGCGGTGGTGTGCTCGGCGGGCAGAGCCTCGCGGTCGCGGCGGCCTCCCGGTACCCGGTGGCGGCCCGGCGCCTGGCCGAGTTCCTCACGAACGAGCGCAGCCACCAGCTCATCTTCGAGCGCGGCGGTTTCGCGGCGGGCCGCGAGGCGCCGTACCGCGACCCCGAGGCGCCCTGGGCGCGCGAGCCCGAGACGGACGGGCTTGCCGCCTCGCTCGTGGACTACGCGACGGGCAAGGGCGTCGAGGGCACCAACGAGCCGGAACGCAAGGCCAACGACGCGCTTCGCCTGGCCATGGTCGGGGCCTCGCCGCGCCCCCGCCTGCAGCACTACGTGGAGCTCAGCGAGGAGTTCCGGCGCTACGTCCGGGCGGTCCTGTCCCCGGGCGGCATCCGGTTCGAGGCCGCTGAGTTCGCCGACCGCATGGAGGCCGCCATGGACGGCAAGATCACCCCGGACTGACGCCGACCAAGGGGTCAGCGCTCGATGCCGAGGTCCTCGATCACCTCGACGCCCGGCATCGCGCACAGGAGTGGGCCCGGCATGAGCAGCTTGGACCGGCGGACGCCGGAGCCCATGAGCGCCGTCGTGCCCTCCTGCTCGAACCGGGAGTCGACCAGCACGCGGTAGCCCGCGGGCAGCCCGACGGGCGTGATGCCGCCGTACTCCATGCCGGAGTCGGCCACCGCCCGGTCCATCGGCAGGAACGACGCCTTGCGCACGTCGAGCAGCTTGCGCACCCGCTTGTTGACGTCGGCGAAGGTGCTGGCGGGGACGACGCAGGCCGCGACGCGCTCCTCCTCGTTGCGCCTGCCGGCCACGAGCACGCAGTTGGCCGACGCCTCGGGCGGCAGGTCGTGCAGCTCGTTGAGCGTCGCCGTCTCGGCGTGCTCCGGATCGATCTCGGTGACGGCGACCTGGGCGGCGACCCGGGGGTCGGCGTCGGCCCAGGCGGTCAGGGCGGCGAGCACCGGCTCGGCGAGGAGCTCCGGGTGCTCCAGCGCGGGCGCCCAGACGAGGTCGCCGAGAGTGGGCAGCGTGGTGTTCTCGTTCATCGGTCGCCCCTCACCGGCTGTACGTCGCCGTGAGCGTGGCGCGCCCGAGCAGGTGGAAGTACACGTTGAACGCCACCTGCGCGTTGGTGCTGTCCGGGCCGAGCCCCAGCTCGCCCGGTTCAACGTCCAGCGCGTGCACGGCGAAGATGTACCGGTGCGGGTGGTCGCCGGGCGGCGGGCCCGCGCCCTCGAAGCCCGGGGTGTGGCCGTCGCTGTACGTGTGGAACGCACCGGCGGGCAGGCCGGAGCCGTCGGGAGTGCCGGCTCCCGTGTCGAGGGACGTCACGGAGGCAGGGAGGTCGACGACGGTCCAGTGGTGGTAGCCCATCGGCGTCGGTGCGTCGGGGTCGTAGCAGGTCACCACGAACGACTTCGTACCGTCGGGAAAGCCGCTCCACTCGAGCGCCGGGGAGATGTTCTGGTCGTGCGCCGCGTGCGCGTCCGGCATGCGCTCGCCGTCGGTCAGGTCGCTGCTGGTGAGCGAGAAGGTCGCGGGGGCTGGTAGCAGCGTGTAGGGGTCCGGCGGGTAGGGGCGAGTGAAGTCCATGCCCCCACTCTGCCGAATCGCCGGGCCGGTTGCCAGCGACTGCGCCGCGTCGGCGGTGCTGGTCCGGACCACGGCCGGTACACCATGATCGGCGCATGATCATCAGATCCTCCACCGCGCTGGTGCGGCAGGGCATGCTCGACGAGTTCCGCGCCTTCATCGAGGCCGGCGTCACGGGGTTCGCGACGCTCGACGGTTTCCTCGGCGACGAGATCGTCGTCGGACCGGACACCCTGACCTACGTGAGCCGGTGGCGGGACGCGGCGGCGCTCGTCGGGTTCGCCGGCCCGGGCTGGCGTACCGAGCCGGTGGTGTTCGAGGACGAGGACCGGTTCCTGGTCGCGCCGCTGCGCGTGCGGCACACCGAGCTCCGGCAGGCGGTGCCGGACGACGCGCCCGGCATCGCCGACGTCTGGCACGCCGCCTGGGGCGACGGGCACCACGGTCTCGTCCCGCCGGCGCTCGAGGCGGTCCGCACGCGCGAGTCGTTCGGGCCCCGCGCGGCGAGCCGGGTGCCGCGCACGACGGTGGCCGTGGCCGACGGCGGTGTCGTCGGCTTCGTCACCGTCCACGACGACGAGGTCGAGCAGGTGTTCGTCTCGGCGACACACCGCGGTTCCGGCCTCGCCGCCCACCTCCTGTCCGACGGCGAGGACCGGGTCGCCGCGGCGGGATACACAGAGGCCTGGCTCGCCGTCGTGGCGGGCAACGGGCGGGCGCGACGGTTCTACGAACGACAGGGCTGGGCGGACGCCGGGCCGCTCGACTACCAGGCGGAGACCGCGGCGGGCCCGGTGCCGGTCCCGGTCCGCCGCTACGTGAAGCGGCTGGCGGGCGAGTGACGAACCGTAAGCTGGTCGACCTCGAGCACGCCGTGAACCGTGTCCGGCTCGGCACGATGGTGCTGGGTGTCATCGGTCTGCTGGTCCTGGCCGTGCGGCTTCTCGTCGAGTCTCTGGGCTCCGAGGGCATCCTCGAGCCCGGCAACCTCGCGCAACTCTGGTTTCTCCTGGCTGTGCTGGTGGTGGGGATCGGCGCCGCAGTCGCCGTCACAAAGTCGATGAGCCGGGCGAACCGCCAGTTCCACCAGGAGTTCCAACGGTTCCTCGCTCGCGAGCACCCGCATGTCCCGATCATCGTGGGACTCCAGCCGCGCGACCTGCTCGCCCGGGCGACAGCCGCCGGCGTGTCGACGGACCGCATCGGCCATGGCGGCCTGGTCGGCCTCGTCGTGCAGCAGGAAGGCGTCGCGGTCTGGATTCCTGGCGACCTGGAGCCGCGGTGGCGGGTCCCGCGCGTTCCGGGCTGGGTCCGCGTGGCGCCCAGCGACCTGCCGAAGCAGAAGTGGCCGGCGCAGAGTCCTGACACGGTGGTGCACGCGATCGAGGTCTCGGACGACGAGCGGTCGGCGTCCGTCGTCATCCAGCCCGAGAAGGCCGACCGGAAGAACCCCGGCCGCGCCACGGTCGAGGCCTTCGCCCAAGCGCTCCGCGCCCTCGGCGAGGACCCGGCTGAGCACATCGTGATGCGTCAGCAAGCGGTCCGTCGCTGACCTGAGCAAACGACCGAACTCACTGACTTCGGTCCCTTGCTCTGAGATCGGTCAATCAACCGACCGATCTCAGAGCAAAGGACCGATCCCGGCGGGCCCGGTGCCGCTCCCGGTCCGCCGCTGCGTCAAGCGGCTGGCGCGCGAGTGACGGCGCCGCCAGGGGACTGTCCGTGGCTGACCTGCGTTCAACAGGCCCACAGAGTCCGTAACCCCGGGGGTTATGGCTCGCCTGGGCCTGCTGAACCGTGGGTCCAGGCCGTCAGTTCACCCGGAGCAGGTGGCGGAACGCCGTCCTCGCCCGCTCCGGGCTCGGGTCGTCGCCCGTGATGAGGTCCGCGTACGTGAGCGACTCCGAGACCCGCACCAGCAGGTAGGCGAGCTCCCCGGGGGTGATGGTGCCGCCGAACGGCCGCTCGCCGAGGTCACGCACCACCAGCCACTCGACGGTCGCGACGAACCGCCGCTGGATGGGGCTGTCAGCCGTGGTGAGCAGTCGCAGGGAGCGGGCAGGCTCTCTGCGCAGGAACGCGCGGAAGTAGTCGGCGACGATGAGGTCGTGCGCGAAGGTGGTCAGCGTCCCCGCCAGGCGTTCGGCGCCCGTCAGGTGCTCGTTCGCGCGCTCGGCCTGCACCAGCGTCGGCACGGCGAGCGACCACAGCACCTCGCTGAGCAGCGCGTCCCGGTTGCCCACCCAGCGGAACACCGACGTGCGGTCGACGCCGAGCTGCGCGGCCAGCGGACCCATGTCGATGCGGTAGCCCTCGATGAAGGTGTTGCGCGCGAGGTCCAGCACCCGCTGCGCCTCGGGGCGCGTGGCCAGCCGAGCCGAGAGGGGGCTCGGCGCGGCTTCCAGTCCGACCGTCGCGATCGACGTCGTTGTCATGGCAGCCATCCAACCGCTACCGGAGGCCGGTTGCAACAATATGCAGAACGATGCATACAGGACATCCGGGAAGCCACGCACTCTATCCCGCCGGGACGAGGGCGTGCTACGGTGCAGTCGCAAACCGACCAGACGGTACGGAGGAAACGCGTGGCTGACGACGTCGTCGCCGGTGGGGCCGGGAACGGCCCGGGGCAGAGGTTCGAGGGCAGGGTCGCCCTGGTCACGGGTGCGAGCCGGGGGATAGGCCTCGCGGTCGCCCACCGCATCGTGGCCGAGGGCGGCCGGGTGGTGATCACCGGACGCCGCGCCGAGACGCTCCAGGAGGCGGTCGCCGAGCTCGGCCCGGACCGTGCCCTGGGCATCGCGGGCAAGGCGGACGACGCCGAGCACCGCGCGGACGCCGTCGGCCGGGCGATCGAACGCTTCGGGCGCCTGGACCACCTCGTGAACAACGCCGGGATCAATCCCGCCTACGGGCCGCTCACCGAGCTCGACACGGAGGTCGCCCGCAAGATCCTCGAGGTGAACGTGATCGCGGCCCTGGAGTGGACCCGGGAGGCGGTCGCAGAAGCCCCGCTCCGGTCGATCGTCAACATGGCGTCGGTGGCCGGAACGGCGTCCGGCCCGAACATCGCCTTCTACGGCGTCTCCAAGGCGGCCCTGATCAACCTCACGGTCCAGCTCGCCGACGAGCTCGCCCCGACCACCCGCGTCAACGCGCTCGCACCCGCCGTCGTCAAGACCCGGCTCGCCCGCGCCCTGTACGAGGGCCGCGAGGAGGAGGCGGCGGCCGCCTACCCGCTGCGCCGGCTCGGGGTCCCGGACGACGTCGCGGGCCCGGCGGCCTTCCTCCTGTCCGACGACGCAGCGTGGGTCACCGGCCAGACGCTCCTGGTCGACGGCGGCGCGAGCGTGCGGACCGCCCTGTGAGCCGGCCGGTGAATGTGGTGGCGACGGTGAAGGATGAGCCCATGCGCACCATGAACGTCCAGGACCAGGTCCTGCGAGCGGCTCTCGACCTCTTCTCCACGCGGGGCTACGCGACCACGAGCGTCCAGGAGATCGTCGCGGCGGCCGGCGTCACCAAGGGGGCGATGTACCACTACTTCGCTTCCAAGGACGACCTGCTGTTCGCGATCTACGACCGGCTGCTGTCGTTGCAGAAGGCGCGCCTCGACGAGATCGTCGCGGCGGGCGCCGAGCGGGGCGACCGCGTCGAGGACGTGCTGCGGGCGGTCTGCGTGGACGTGATCTCGACGTCCATCGAGTTCCTGCCCGAGGGCACGGTCTTCACGCGCAGCCAGCACATGCTCATGCCGGACCGCCAGGCGGAGGTCAAGCGGCGCCGCCGCGAGTACCACGAGGAGTTCGAGGCGCTGCTCCTGCGCGGCATCCAGGAGGGCGTGTTCCGCGACGACGTGCCGACGGCCATGCTCATCGCGCACTTCTTCTCCGACGTGCACTACCTCTCCCAGTGGTACTCGCCCGCGGGGCCGCTGACGGCGGGCCAGGTGGCCGAGCAGCTCACCGAGCTGTTCCTGCGGGGCATCAGGGCGACGGCACAGGGCGCGGTATCGAAGGATTCAGGGAAGGACTGACGCGTGAGCGTACCCACGGCGATGAAGGCGTGGCGGGTGGTCTCCCACGGGGAGCCCGAGCAGGTCATGGAGCTGCACGACGTCCCGGTCCCCGAGCCGGGGCCCGGTGAGGTGCTGGTGCGCGTGCGGGCCGTCGCGGTGAACTTCCCCGACGTCCTGCTGGCGCGCGGCGAGTACCAGGAGCGGCCCGAGCTGCCGTTCGTGCCGGGGATCGAGCTGTGCGGCGACGTCGTGGCGCTCGGCGAGGGCGTCACCGAGGGTGAGCGGGTGCGGGTCGGCGACCGCGTCGTCGGCTCGAAGATCGGGGTGCTCGCGCAGTACGCGACGGTGCCGGCCCAGGCGGTGCACCCGGCGCCGTCGGCCCTGGACGACGCGCAGGCCGCCGCGCTGACGATCGCGTACCAGACCGCGTGGTTCGGGCTGCACCAGCGAGGCGGGCTGCGGTCCGGCCAGACGCTGCTGGTGCACGCCGCCGCGGGCGGTGTTGGCACGGCCGCGTGCCAGCTCGGCAGGGCGGCCGGCGCGCGCGTGGTCGGCGTCGTGGGCAGCGCGGCCAAGGTGGCGGCGGCCCGCGCCGCGGGCGCGGACCAGGTGTTCCTGCGCGACGACGACTGGGTCGCCGAGCTGCGCGAGCCCGGCGTCGACGTGGTGTTCGACCCGGTGGGCGGCGACTCGTTCGAGCGCTCGACCCGCTGCGTCGCGTTCGAGGGCCGGATCGTCGTGGTCGGGTTCGCGAGCGGGCGGATGCCGAAGGTCCGGGCCGACCTCGCCCTCGTGAAGAACTACTCGGTGCTCGGCCTGCACTGGGCGCTGTACCAGCAACGCCGCCCGGACCTCGTGGACGCGGCCCACGCCGAGCTGGACAGGCTCGCCGCCGGCGGCGTGGTGCGCCCGGTGCTGGGCGACGTCGTCGGGTTCGACCAGGCGCCCGCCGCCGTGACGCGGCTGGCCGGCGGCGCGACGACGGGCCGGCTCGTGGTCCGGGTGGCGGACGACGCGGTGATCGGCGGCGACGGCGCGGGCGCCACGGACGCCGCGGGCGGGGAGGTGGCCGCATGACCGGGCCGAGCGTCGCCGCGATGCACGACCTGACCGGCCGGGTGGCGCTCGTGACGGGCGGCGCTCGCGGCATCGGCGAGGCATACGTGCGCATCCTGCACGACGCCGGGGCGAGCGTCGTGATCACCGACGTGCTGGACGCCGAGGGTCAGGCGCTGGCCGACGAGCTGGGGGAGCGGACGCGGTTCGTGCACCTGGACGTGACCGACGAGGAGGCGTGGGACCGGGTGGTCGGCCGGGTGGTCGACGAGCTGGGCGGCGTGGACGTGCTGGTCAACAACGCGGGCATCGCGAACGCCGCGCCGATCGAGCACTTCACGCTCGCCAAGTGGAACGCCGTGATGGCGGTCAACGCGACCGGCGTGTTCCTGGGCTGCCGGGCGGTGGTGCCCACGATGAAGGCGGCCGGGCGCGGCTCGATCATCAACATCTCCTCGGTCGAGGGGCTGCGCGGGAGCTGGAGCCTGCACGGGTACACGGCCTCCAAGTTCGCGGTGCGCGGCCTGACCAAGTCGCTCGCCGTGGAGCTCGGCAAGGACGGCATACGCGTGAACTCGGTGCACCCCGGCCTGATCCGCACCGAGATGAGCGCACGGATCGACCCCGACGCCCTGGTGATCCCGCTCGGCCGGCCGGGCGTGCCCGACGACCTCGCCGGGACGATCCTGTTCCTCGCGAGCGATGCGTCGGCGTGGATCACCGGGCAGGAGATCGTGGTGGACGGCGGTATGACGAGCGGGATCCCGCACCGGTGACGGGCGGATGAGCGTCGGGTAGGCGTGGGGCCGGTGGCCAGGGCTATCCGTGCCGGTGACATACCGGCCGGTCGGTTTATCAGCGTGACGAGACGAGGAAGTGCCGATGACAACGACGTCGAGCAGCACGGCGCCCGACGACCCGGCGCCCGGCAACGCGGCGCCCGACAACGCGGCGCCCGACAACGCGGCGCCCGACAACGCAGCGCCCGACAACGCAGTGGAGAGCCCGCCTCGGCTGGAGGTCTCGGGGCTCACCGTGACGTTCGGCGGCCTCACCGCGCTGGACGACGTGTCCTTCACCGTCGCCGACGGCGAGACGGTCGCCCTGATCGGCCCCAACGGCGCCGGCAAGACCACCGTGTTCAACGCGGTCTGCGGCCTGGTGCGCACCCGGCGGGGCAGGATCCGCGTGGGTGGCGCGCCCGCGCCGTCGTCGGCGACGGGGCTGCTCGGGGCCGGGGTCTCCCGGACCCTGCAGGGCCTCGGGCTGTTCGACCACCTCACCGTGCTGGAGAACGTGCTCGTGCCGCTGACGAGCGTCCGGGCGGACGGCGGCGCGAGCGCGGACGTCGTCCGGGAGGTGCTCGGCGCCCTCGGGCTGACGGCGTCGGCCGGCGCCCCCGCCGGCACGCTGCCCTACCCCGAGCGCAAGCGCGTGGCCCTGGCCCGCGCGCTGGTCACCCGGCCGCGGCTCCTGCTGCTGGACGAGCCGGCGGGCGGGCTCGGGTCCGGCGACATCGACCAGCTCGCGCAGACCGTGCGCACCGTGTCGGCCGGTGGGTGCGCCGTGCTGCTCGTGGAGCACCACGTCGACTTCGTGATGGACGTGGCCGACCGCGTGGTGGTGCTCGACTTCGGGCACGTCATCGCGTGCGGGACGCCGGACGAGGTGCGGCGGGACCCCGCGGTCGAGGAGGCGTACCTGGGGGTGCCGGTATCGACAAGCTCGACCAGCGGGACGTCCGGGCGGGAGCAGAGCGCGTGAGCACCCTGACGATCGAGAAGCTCACCGTCGGCTACGGCGACGGCGCCCCCGTGCTGGACGGCCTGGAGCTGGAGGTGCCCGACGGCGGCGTCGTCGCGCTGCTCGGGGCCAACGGCGCGGGCAAGACGACGCTGCTGCGCTCCCTGCTGGGACTGGTCCCCGTGCGCGGCGGGCGCGTGCTGCTCGACGGCGCGGACCTGACGCGCCTGAGCACCGAGGACCGGGTGCGGCGCGGCCTGGCCCTGGTCCCCGAGGGGCGCAGCGTGGTGGCCGAGCTGACCGTCGCGGAGAACCTCCGGCTCGGCGCGCTCTGGAGGCACCGTGGCCCGGCCCGTGAGGCCGCCGTCGGGCAGATGTACGAGCTGTTCGAGCCGCTGGCCCGACGCCGCGACGCGGCCGGCCACACCCTGTCCGGCGGCGAGCGGCAGATGCTCGCGCTCGCACGGGCCCTGGTCGGCGAGCCGGACGTGCTCCTGCTCGACGAGCCGTCGCTCGGGCTGGCGCCGCTCGTGGTGGCCCAGCTCCTCGGCGTGCTGCGCGACCAGGCGGAGGCCACCGGCCTCACGGTGCTCCTGGCCGAGCAGAACGTCACGGGCGCGCTGTCGGTCGCCGACCGCGGCGTCGTCCTGTCCCTCGGGGAGGTCGTCGCCGACCGCCCGGCCGCCGAGCTGGCCGCCGACCCCGCCCTCCGCCACGCCTACCTCGGCTTCTGACATGGCTTCTGACATGGCTTCTGACATGGCTTCTGACATGGCTTCTGACATGGCCTCCGAGGTGGCGACATGACCGAGATGGATCCCGCCGTGGAAAGACTCGTGTTCCTGATGTCGACCGGGCTGGCGCGCGGCGCCGTCCTCGCGCTCTTCGCGCTGTCGCTCGTGATCGTCTACCGGGCCGCGCGGGCGGTGAACTTCGCCCAGGCCGCGATGGCGATCGTGCCCGTGTACGTGGCGTTCGCCGTGACGGCGGCGAGCGGCTCCTACTGGCTCGGCCTGACCTGCGCCCTCGTGACCGGCGCGCTGCTCGGCGCCGTCGTCGAACGATGGCTCCTGCGCCTGGTACCCCAGGACAACCCGCTGCCCGGCATCATCGTGGCCATCGGCCTGGTCATGGTGCTCCAGGCCGGGCTCGCCATCGCCTTCGGGCCCGACCACCGGCCCGTGCACGCACCCTTCTCGCAGCGGCCGTTCGCCGTCGGCGGGGTCGGCGTGCTCAGCCCCTACGACCTGTTCGTGCTGGTCGTGGCCGCCGTCGTCATGGGCGGGTTCGCGATCCTGTTCAACCGCACCTCCGTCGGCCTCCGGCTGCGCGCCGCCGCCTTCGCCCCCGAGACGTCCCGGCTGCTCGGCGTCCGCGTGCCCCGCATGGTGACCCTCGGCTGGATGCTCTCCGTCGCCACCGCGGCGCTCGCGGCACTTCTGCTGGTGCCCACCGGGCTCGGCCTGGACCCGCACGCCGCCGACGTGCTGTTCGTCAACGCCTTCGCCGCCGCCGTCATCGGCGGGCTGGACTCGCCGGTCGGGGCACTGGTCGCCGGCCTGGTCGTCGGCGTGCTCGCGAGCCTCGTGACCGGGTACGCGTCGGCCGCTGCGGCGCCGCTCGCGGTGCTCGCCCTGCTCACGGTCGTGCTGCTCGTGCGACCGCACGGACTCTTCGCCGCGAGGGAGGCGCGAACAGCATGAGGACCCACTACCTGAAGACCGGCGGCATGGGGCTCCTGCCGCGTGCCGGCCTGCTGACCCTGCTGGCGCTGGGCGCCACCTTCCTGCTCGACCCCTACCGCAACTACCAGCTCGCGACCTCCGCCGGGGTGTTCGCCGCCGTCGCCGGCCTGACCCTGCTGGTCGGCCTCACCGGACAGCTCTCCCTCGGGCACGCGGTGCTGATGGCCGCCGGCGGGTACGGGTACGCCCTGACCGCTACCTGGGTGGCGGGCGCGCTGGCCGGGGCCGGGGGAGAGGTGGCCGACGGCGTCGTCGGCTGGCTGCTGCCCCTGCTCGCCGGGGTGGCCGGGGCGCTCGTCGCCTCGGGTGCGCTCGGCCTGCTGCTCGGGCTCGCGGCGGCCCGGCTGCGCGGCCCCTACCTCGCGGGCCTGACGCTCGCCCTGGTGATCGCGCTGCCCTCGGCGGCGAGCGCGATCCCCGGGCTGTCGGGGGCACAGGGCATCAGCGCCCCCTTCGTGCCCGTGCCCGACGCGCTCGCCGCCCTCATCGCGGTCGAGCAGTGGCACGCCTGGCTCGCGATCGCTGTGACCGCCTGCGTCGTCACGCCCCTGGTCGCCCTGCGCGCGGGGCGCGCCGGTCTGCGCATGCGCGCGGTGCACGACGACGAGACGGCGGCCCGGCTCGCCGGCGTCGACCCCGGCCGGGTCAAGGCCGGCGCGTTCGTGATCAGCTCGCTCGCCGCGGGCCTGGGCGGCGTGGTGCTCGCGATCGTCACGCAGCAGGTCAGCCCGGGGGCGTACGGGCTCGGGTTCTCGCTGCTGCTCGTGGTCGCAGCCGTGGTCGGCGGGCTGGGCTCGCTCGGCGGGGCCGCCATCGGGGCGGTGCTCGTGACGCTGCTGCCCTGGGTGGTCGACCAGACCACCGCAGGGCTGCCCGCCGACCTCGGGCACCGGCTGCAGGGAAACCTCGAGATCGTCCTGTTCGGCGTGGTGGTCGTCGTCGTCACCGTGCTCTGGCCGGGCGGGCTCTCGCGACTGCTCCGGACCAGAAGGCCTTCCAGGAACGCACAGCCCTTTCAGAACGCCCAGCTTTCCCAGAACACACCGCTTTCCCAGAACACGCAGCTTTCCCAGAACACGCAGCCCTTCCAGAACACAGAGAGGTGATCGGAATGCGCACCACACGATCCACCGCACGACCCACCGCACGACCCACCGCACGGTCCACCGCCATCGCGGCCACCATGGGACTGTCCGCCGCCGCGGCCCTGTCGGCCTGCTCCACCCCCGCGTCCGCCGAGGTTCCCGGCGTCACCGACGACAAGGTGGTCATCGGCACGCACCAGCCGCTCACGGGACCGGCCGCGGCAGGCTTCGCGTCCATCTCGGCGGCCACCGCCGCGTACTTCGAGTACGTCAACGCCAACGGTGGCATCCACGGCCGCGAGATCGAGTACGTCGTCAAGGACGACGGCTACAACCCCGCCAACACCCAGACCGTCGTGCGCGAGCTGGTCCAGGAGGACGAGGTCTTCGCGATCGTCAACGGGCTCGGCACGCCCACGCACTCCAGCGTGCTCGACTACCTGGACCAGAACGGCGTGCCCGACCTGTTCGTCGCCTCGGGCTCCCTGACCTGGAACCAGCCGGACGAGTACCCGAAGACGTTCGGCTTCAACGCCGACTACGTGACCGAGGGCGCGGCGCTCGCGCAGCACGCGCTGGACACCGATCCGGACGCCGTCGTCTGCGTGCTGGGGCAGGACGACGACTTCGGCGCGGGCATCCTCCAGGGCGTCGAGCTCGTGCTGGGCGCGGGCGAGGTCGCGACCAACCAGACCTACTCGACGGCCGACCAGGACGTCACCGCACAGCTCGGCGCCATGAAGGAGGCCGGCTGCACGCACAACGTGCTCGGCACGATCAACGGCTTCACGGCGCTCGCCGTCGGCACGGCCGCGCAGATGGAGTGGTTCCCCAAGTGGCACGTCTCCTCCTCGGGTGCCGACTACCCGACGCTCGCGGAGTACCTGGGCGAGGAAGGCACACCGGCGCTGGAAGGTCTGGTGTCGGTGAACTACCTGCCCAACAGCCCGTCGTCCGAGTGGTACGAGCTGTTCTCCCGGATCAACGAGGAGTACAACGACGGCGCGCCCTACACGGGCAACACCACCTACGGCATGAGTGTGGGCTACCAGTTCGCCGAGGCGCTCGCCGCGGCGGGCGAGAACCCGACGAGGGAGTCGATAGTGGCGGCGGTGGAGTCCGGTGAGCTGGGCGGTAACGGCATCGCGCCGCTGACCTACTCCGCGGACGACCACTTCGGGCACCGCACCGTCCGGATCGCCGTCGTGTCGGGCGGCGCGCAGGACTTCACCGACAGCGCCTACGAGGTGTCCGAGGCGGGCGCCACCGCCGTCGAACCGGAGCAGGCGCCGCTCGAGAACGAGGGCATCCCGGCCGCTGAATGACACCGTCCCGTGCGAGGGCAGGGGGCACCAGGAACACCGCGCACGACGACCTCGGGCGCACGAGAGGGGAACCATGACGCACGAACCACCCGGCCTGGACGTCGCGGGCCTGGCCGCCTGGCTGGCCCGGGAGCACCCGGAGCTGGCGGGCCAGGCAGACCAGGCGGGCCCGGGCCTGACCGCGAGCCTCATCACCGGCGGGCGCAGCAACCTCACCTACCGGGTGGACGGCGCCGCGCTCCCGCTCGTGGTGCGGCGCCCGCCGCTGGGGCACGTGCTGTCCAGCGCGCACGACATGCGGCGCGAGCACCGGGTCATCACCGCCCTGGCGGGGACGATCCCGGTGCCGCGCACCGTCGCGGTGGTGGACGACACGGACCGGGCCGAGGTCACGGGCACGGTGTTCTTCGTCATGGAGCACGTGGCGGGCACGGTGCTCGCCCGCCCGGAGCACAACGCGGCCTGGACCCGCGCGGGGCTCGGCCGGCTCGGCGTCGAGCTGGCCGAGGTCCTCGCGGACCTGCACGCCACCGATCCCGCGGCGGTGGGGCTCGCCGACTTCGGGCGACCCGCCGGGTACCTGGAGCGCCAGCTGAAGACCTGGCGGCGCCAGTACGACGCCTCCCGCTCGCGGCCCCAGCCGCTCCTGGACACGCTCCAGGCGCGGCTGGGGACGGCGGTGCCCGACGACGGCGGGCGCACCGGGATAGTGCACGGCGACTACCGGCTCGACAACGTGCTGGTGGCCGGCCCGCCCGACGCCCCGCGGATCGCGGCGGTGCTGGACTGGGAGATGGCGACCCTCGGCGACCCGCTCGTGGACCTCGGCATGCTCGGCATGTACTGGCGCATCCGGGAGCTGACCACCTCCGCGGGGGTCGACGTCGTGCCAGGGGCGATCGTGCCCGGTGCCGGCTACCCGGACTTCGACGAGGTCATCGACACCTACGCCGCCCGCGCCCGGATCGCCGTGCCCGACCTCTCCTGGTACCGCGCGTTCGCCTGCTACAAGCTCGCGGTCATCCTCGAGGGCATCCACTACCGGTTCACCGGCGGCCAGACCGTCGGCGCCGGGTTCGACCGGATCGGCGAGCTGGTGGAACCTCTCGCCGCCGAGGGGCTGGACCGGCTCGCCGACACCCCGCCCAGGACCGCCACCACGACAGCAGGAGGAGCCTGATGGACTTCGCCCCCGACACCACCACGCAGGAGATCACCCGGCGGGTCAGGGAGTTCGTCGCGGACGAGGTGCTGCCCGCCGAGCCCGTGCTCGCCGGCCAGCTCGCCGCCACCCCCGGCGACTGGTCCTTCCGGCCGGTCGTGCGCCATCTGCAGGCCACCGCACGCGAGCGCGGGCTGTGGAACCTGTTCCTGCCCCCGGGCGGGCCGGCCGGCGCACGCGGCGGCGGCCTGACCAACCTGCAGTACGCGCCCGTCGCCGAGCTCACCGGTTACAGCCCAAGGCTCGCGCCCGTCGCCATGAACTGTGCGGCCCCCGATACCGGCAACATGGAGCTGCTCGCGCACTTCGCCACGCCCGAGCAGCGCGAGCGGTGGCTGGACCCGCTGCTGGACGGCGCACAGCGGTCCGCGTTCTGCATGACCGAGCCCGCCGTCGCGTCGTCGGACGCCACGAACATCGCGACGCGCATCGTGCGCGACGGCGACGAGTACGTGATCACGGGCCGCAAGTGGTTCGCCACCGGCGCCATGAACCCCGACTGCGGGCTGCTGATCGTGATGGGCAGGACCGCCACGGGCGAGTCCGGCACAGCGGCGCCCCGGCACCGGCAGCAGTCGATGGTGCTCGTGCCCCGCGACACCCCCGGCGTCACCGTCGTGCGTGGCCTGACCGTGCTGGGCTACGACGACCGTGACCACGGCGGCCACGCCGAGATCGTCTTCGACGACGTCCGGGTCCCCGCCACGAACCTGCTCGGCGGCGAGGGCGAGGGGTTCGCGATGGCGCAGGCCCGCCTCGGACCGGGCCGCATCCACCACTGCATGCGCGCCCTGGGCACGGCCGAACGCGCCCTGGACCTGGTGCGTGAGCGGGCCGGCGAGCGGGTCGCGTTCGGCGCGCCGCTGGCCGACCAGGGTGTCGTGCGTGAATGGCTCGCCCTCTCGCGCATCGAGATCGAGTCCCTGCGCCTGCTCGTGCTCAAGACCGCCTGGCTCATGGACACCGTGGGCAACAAGGCCGCGATGACCGAGATCCAGGCCATCAAGATCGCGGTACCCCGCGCCGTCGGGCAGATCCTGGACCGCGCCGTCCAGGTGTTCGGCGCCGCGGGGGTTTCCGGCGACCACCCCCTGGCCGAGCTGTTCGCGGGCGTGCGCACCCTGCGGCTGGCCGACGGCCCCGACGAGGTGCACCTCGCGTCCCTCGGCCGGGCCGAGCTCCGCCGTCGCGCACCGTTCCTGACCCAGCCCGCCCCCCACCCCTCCCCGGAAGGAGACCCGACATGACACACACCCCAGGTGTCCTGCCCGAGCCCGTCGCGCGCCGCACCGCCGACAGAGCTGTCGATCGTGCCGTCGACCGCGCGGTCGACGGCCCCGGCTACGGCACCCTCTCGATCGCGAGCATCCTCGCCGAGACCGCTGGCCGGTTCCCCGAACGCACCGCGCTGTACTTCATGGGCCAGGCCACCACCTACGGCGACCTCTGGGACCAGACCCGCGCGTACGCCGGGGCGCTCGCGGCCCGCGGGATCGGGCCGGGCTCACGCGTGGCGATGATCGTGCCGAACGTCCCCGACTTCGCGCGCGTCTACTACGCGACGCTCGCGCTCGGCGCCGTCGTGGTCCCCGTGCACCTGCTGTTCCGCGGCGACGAGATCGAGTTCGTCCTGCAGGACGCGGGGGCCGACGTCGTCGTGGTCGCCGCCCCGATGCTGGCGGAGGCCGCGCCCGCCGCCGCGCGGGCCGGCGTGCCGCTGGTGACCGTCCTGCTGCCGGAGTCGGCCGCCCGGCAGCTCGCCGAGCAGGGCACCGCGGTGGCACGCCTCGAGGACGAGGCGGCCGCCGCGACCCCGATCGAGCGGCACGTGGGCACGAACCCGCTGGCGGCAGCCACGATCCTGTACACGAGCGGCACCACGGGCACCCCGAAGGGCGCGGTGGGGTCGCACCTGGCGATGGTCGAGCAGGTGCACTGCTCCCTGATCGACTCGTTCGACCTGCGGCCCGACGACGTCGTCTACGGCGGCCTGCCGTTCTTCCACTCGTTCGGCCAGATGGCGGTGCTGAACATGGCCTTCCGGCGGGCGGCGGCCATCATCCTGCTGCCCGCGTTCGACCCCGACAAGGCCCTCGAGCTGCTCGTGGCTCACGGCGCCACCGTGTTCACGGCGGTGCCGACCAACTTCGCCGGCATGGTCGAGGCGGCGCGGCGCTCGGCGGCGCGGCCCCCGCTGCGGTTCGCCGTCTCCGGCGGGGCGGCCCTCCCGGTGTCGCTGCTGGAGGCGTTCGAGGAGGCGTACGGCGTGCAGGTGCACGAGGGGTACGGGCTGACCGAGACGTCGCCGTCGTGCACCTTCAACGTGACGTCCGAGCCGATCCGGCCCGGGACCGTCGGCCGCTCGATGTGGGGTGTCGACGTCGCCGTTGCCGTCGCCGAGGTGGAGGGCCGGGTGGAGCTGCTGCCCGCCCCGGCGCCGGGCTCGGCGGCCGGCGGGACCAGCGAGCTGGGCGAGATCGTGGTGCGCGGGCACAACCTGATGAAGGGGTACCTGGGCCGGCCGGACGCCTCGGCCGCGGCCGTCGTGGACGGCTGGTTCCGTACGGGCGACCTGGGGACCGTCGACGCGGACGGCATCGTCACGATCGTCGACCGCAAGAAGGACATGATCATCCGCAACGGCTACAACGTGTATCCCACGGAGGTCGAGGCCGTGCTGACCCGCTACCCGGGTGTCGCCATGGCGGCGGTGTTCGGCGTGCCCGACGAGGCGCACGGGCAGGAGGTGCACGCCGCCGTCGTGCCCTCCGACGGGGCCGACGTCGACCCGGACGCCGTGGTCGCCTACATGAAGGAGCATGTGGCGGCGTACAAGTACCCACGCGTGGTGCACGTGTCCGCGGACCTGCCGCTGGGCCCGAGCGGCAAGGTCCTCAAGCGCGAGCTGACGGCCCGGCACTCGGCGTGACGGTCGGACTACCGCGCGAGCGGGGGCAGGTGTTCCTCGACCGCCGCGCGTACCCGGTCCGGGACCGGGACCGGGCGGCGGGCGGTCTGGTCGACGAACACGTGCGTGAAGCTGCCCGTCGCGTACGGCGCGCCGCGGTCGGGCGCGCCCGCGCGGAGGATCGCCAGGTCCCAGGTGAGCGACGTCCGCCCGAGGCGGCCGACGGCGACGTCCACCTCGATCTCGTCCGGGAAGGAGACCGGGGCCAGGAACTCGCACGACGACGCGCGGGCGAGCCCGATCACGTCGCCTGCCGGGTCCAGACCGGTGTGCCGGATGAGCCACGTGTTCACGGCCGTGTCCATGGCCTCGTAGTAGACGGTGTTGTTCATGTGGCCGTACTGGTCGTTGTCGTTCCAGCGCAGCGGGAAGGGGTGCCGATAGCCCATGTCGGCAGCGTAGACCCGCTCGGAGGGAGCCGTGCAACATATTCACGATTGATGCATACTGGACACCGACTGGTCGGTCGGTGCTGACCGCCAGCGCCGGGACCAGTACCGACCAGCCAGATCGACGACGATCGGAGGACCGATGACGCTCGCACCCGCCTCACCCCGCACGGACATCCTGGAGGCCGACTTCTACTCGTTCCAGGACCTGCTCACCCCGGCCGAGCAGAAGAAGGCGCTGGCCGTCCGCGAGTTCATGGAGCGTGAGGTGCGCCCCATCGCGGACGACTACTGGGAGCGCGCCGAGTGCCCCGTGCACCTGTTCAAGCCCTACGCGCAGCTCGGCACCATCGGGTCCGGCTGGGCCGAGACGCACGGCGAGGAGACCAGCGCCGTGTTCCGCGGCTGGGTCGGCATGGAGACGGCGCGCGTCGACTCGTCCTTCTGCACCTTCATCGGGGTGTCCGGAGGCCTGGCGATGACGTCGATCGGCGTCGGCGGCTCCGCCGAGCAGCGCGCCACGTGGCTCCCGCCCATGGCGCGCGGCGACCTCATCGGCGCGTTCGGGCTCACCGAGCCGCTGGCCGGCTCCGACACCGCCAAGGGCCTGCGCACCACCGCCACCCGCACGGGCGACACCTGGGTGCTGAACGGCGCCAAGCGCTGGATCGGCAACGCCACGTTCGCCGACGTCGTGGTGGTCTGGGCCAAGGACACCGCCGACGACCAGGTCAAGGGCTTCCTGGTGCGCAAGGGCACGCCGGGCTTCACGGCCACCAAGATCGAGCGCAAGCAGTCCCTGCGCATCGTGCAGAACGCGGACATCGTGCTCGACGGCGTAGAGGTGCACGAGGCTGACCGCCTGGCGCACATCAACAGCTTCCGTGACCTGGCCAAGGTCCTGCGGATCACCCGCGACGGCGTCTCCTGGCAGGCGCTCGGCACCATGGTCGGCGCCTACGAGGCCGCCGTGGCGTACACCAAGCAGCGCGAGCAGTTCGGCAGCCCGATCGCGAGCTACCAGCTCGTCCAGGACAAGCTCGCCACCGCCTACGCGAACGTCACCGCGGGCTTCGCCATGTGCGTGCGCGTGGCCCAGCTCCAGGACGACGGCACCCAGACCGACGCCCACGCCGCGATGGCTAAGGCGTTCGTCACCACCCGGATGCGGGAGACCGTCGCGCTGTGCCGCGAGGCGTGCGGCGGCAACGGCATCACGCTCGACCACGGCGTGGCCCGGTTCTTCGCCGACGCCGAGGCCGTGTACACGTTCGAGGGCACAAAGGACATGAACCAGCTCATCGTGGGCCGGGCGATCACGGGCCACGCGGCGTTCGTCTGAGCCTCGCCGTTCTACCGTCGCGGCACGCCGTCGTCGCAGTATCGTCGCAGCACAGCTCAAGGAGGAGTTATGACCGAGGCCTACATCGTCGCGACCGCCCGCTCGCCCATCGGGCGGGCGCACAAGGGGTCGCTGAAGGACGTCCGCCCCGACGACCTCGCCGCCATGATGGTCGCCGCCGCCGTCGAACAGGTGCCGGGGCTGGACCCGGCCCGGATCGACGACCTGCTGCTGGGCTGCGGGCTGCCCGGCGGCAAGCAGGGCATGAACATGGCCCGGATCGTCGCGGTGCTGTGCGGCTGGGACACCGTGCCGGGCGCGACCGTGACGCGCTACTGCAGCTCCAGCCTGCAGACCACGCGCATGGCGTTCCACGCCATCAAGGCGGGCGAGGGCGACGTCTTCGTGTCCGCGGGCGTCGAGTCCGTCAGCTCGTTCGCCACCGGGTCGAGCGACTACATCCCGGGCGTTGACCTGCACAACCCCGTGTTCGCCGACGCGCTGGCCCGTACCGAGAAGCGGGCCGGGGCGGGGACCGGGCCGTGGACCGACCCGCGCCTGGAGGGTGTGCTGCCCGACGCGTACATCAGCATGGGCCAGACCGCGGAGAACGTCGCGGCGCTGCGCGGCGTCACGCGCGCGGACCAGGACGAGTTCGCCGCCCGCAGCCAGCAGCGCGCACAGGCCGCCATCGCGGCGGGCTTCTGGGCCAGGGACATCACCCCCGTCACCCTCCCGGACGGCACCGTCGTGTCCGCCGACGACGGCCCGCGCGCCGGGACCACCGTCGAGAAGCTCGCGACGCTGGAGCCGGTCTTCCGCCCCGACGGCACGGTCACCGCGGGCAACGCCTGCCCCCTGAACGACGGCGCCGCGGCGCTCGTGATCGTCTCGGACCGGATCGTGGACGAGCTGGGCCTGCGGCCACTGGCCCGCATCGTGTCCACGGGGGTCAGCGGCCTGTCGCCCGAGATCATGGGCCTCGGCCCCGTCGACGCCAGCCGGCAGGCGCTGGCCCGCGCCGGGCTCACCGTCGACGACATGGACCGTGTCGAGATCAACGAGGCGTTCGCCGCCCAGGTGATCCCCTCGGCGCGCGAGCTCGGCGTCTCCGACGAGCGGCTGAACGTCAACGGCGGTGCGATCGCCGTCGGGCACCCGTTCGGGATGACCGGGGCGCGCATCACGTCCACCCTGATCAACGCGCTCGCGGACGCCGGGGGCCGGTACGGTCTGGAGACGATGTGCGTGGGCGGCGGCCAGGGCATGGCGATGGTGCTGGAGAAGCTTTGATGCGGATCACCGGTGCGGTGCTGGAGCGCTGCGGCGCGCCAGCGCCCTACGCGGAGTCCCGGCCGGTGACGGTCGGGCCGCTGGAGCTCGACCCGCCACAGGCCGGCGAGGTCCTGGTGCGGATCGAGGTGGCCGGGCTGTGCCACTCGGACCTGTCGGTGGTGGACGGCAACCGTGTGCGGCCGGTGCCGATGCTCCTCGGGCACGAGGCGGCCGGCATCGTGGAGGGCGTTGGCGCGGGTGCGCGGCTCGCGATCGGGCAACGGGTGGTGATGACGTTCCTGCCGCGCTGCGGGGAGTGTGCGCAGTGCGCCACCGACGGGCGGCTGCCCTGCTCCGTGGGGTCGGCGGCCAACGGGGCCGGGACGCTCGTGGGTGGCGGACGGCGGCTGAGCCGTTCCGTCCCGGCCGGCGGGGTGCGGGCCGGCGGGGCGCAGGAGGTGCACCACCACCTCGGGGTGAGCGCGTTCGCGACCCACGCCGTCGTGTCCGAGACCTCGGTGGTGCCCGTGGACGACGACGTCCCGCCCGACGTCGCCGCCCTGCTCGGCTGCGCGGTCCTGACCGGCGGCGGCGCCGTCGTGAACGCCGGGCGGCCCGCACCGCGCGACCGCGTGGCCGTCGTGGGCCTGGGCGGCGTCGGCATGGCGGCGCTCCTGGTGGCCGTCGCGCTCGGGCACGAGGTGATCGGCGTCGACGCCGTGCCCGCCAAGCTGGAGCTGGCGCGCGAGCTGGGTGCGGCGACCGCCGTCGGGCCGCAGGAGGCCGTCGAACAGGGGCTGCGTGCGCCGGTCGTGATCGAGGCCGCGGGTTCGGCCCGGGCCTTCGAGACCGCCTACGCGCTGACCGCACCCGGCGGGACCACCGTCACCGTGGGGCTGCCGCACCCCGACGCCCGGGCGAGCATCTCGCCGCTCAGCCTCACCGCCGAGGCCCGCACCGTCGTGGGCTCCTACCTCGGGTCGGCGGTGCCCAGCCGCGACATCCCGCGTTACGTCGAGCTGTGGCGGGCCGGCCGGCTACCCCTGGACCGGCTCGTCTCCGACCGCATCGCCCTGGACGACCTGCCCGCCGCGTTCGACCGCCTCGCCTCCGGTGCGGCACTGCGGCAGCTCGTGACCTTCTGACCTGTCATTCCTGGCTCACCTGCCATCGTTCACAACGAGAGGAAACACCTCATGACCCGCACTGCCATCGTCACCGGAGCGGCCCGCGGCATCGGCGCCGCCACTGCCCACCGGCTCGCGAAGGACGGCTACGCCGTCGCCGTCCTGGACCTGCTGGAGGAGCAGGCCAAGGCCACGGCGGAAGCCATAGTGGCCGACGGCGGCCGCGCGCTCGCCGTGGGCGTCGACGTCGCCGACGAGCAGTCGGTGGCCGACGCCGTCGCCCGGGTCACCGCCGAGCTGGGCGCGCCGACGGTGCTGGTGAACAACGCCGGCATCCTGCGCGACAACCTGCTGTTCAAGATGTCCGTGGGCGACTGGGACTCCGTGCTCGGGGTGCACCTGCGGGGCGCGTTCCTCATGACCCGGGCCGTGCAGGCGCACATGGTGGAGGCGGGGTTCGGCCGCATCGTGAACCTCTCCTCGACCTCCGCGCTCGGCAACCGCGGCCAGGCCAACTACTCGGCCGCCAAGGCGGGCATGCAGGGCTTCACCAAGACCCTGGCGATCGAGCTCGGCAAGTTCGGTGTCACCGCGAACGCCGTCGCCCCCGGGGTGATCGAGACCGACATGATCCGCGAGACGGCCGAGCGCATCGGCGTGCCGCTGGCCGACTACCTGGGCGTGGCCGCGAAGGACGTCCCCGTGGGGCGCGTGGGGCAGCCCGAGGACATCGCGAACGCCGTGTCGTTCTTCTGCGCGGAGCAGTCCGGGTTCGTCTCGGGCCAGGTGCTGTACGTGGCGGGCGGGCCGAAGGCGTGAGCGTCGGTGAGGTCATCACCGTCGACTCGCCGGCGGCCCTCGCGGACGTCGTGGGTCGGACGGCGACCGGTGACTGGTTCGAGATCACCCAGGAGCGGATCGCCGCGTTCGCCGACGCCACCGAGGACCACCAGTGGATCCACCTCGACGTCGAGCGGGCGGCCGCTGGACCGTTCGGCTCCACCGTCGCGCACGGGTACCTCACCCTGTCGCTGCTGTCGCACCTGGCGGCGCCGCTCATCTCGGTGGGCGGTGCCGCGATGGTGATGAACTACGGCCTGGACCGGTTGCGGTTCCTCGCCCCGGTGCCGGCCGGCTCGCGCGTGCGGGCCCACACCGAGATCCTCTCCGCCGACCCGGCACCCACCGGCGTACGGCTGGCCGCCAAGGTCACCGTGGAGATCGAGGGCTCCGAGAAGCCGGCGTTGGTCGCGCACACGCTGTCGCTCTACGTGCCGGAGGCCTGAACGCGGCTGTCGGGCTGTCGGGCTGCTGGGCTGCCAGTACGGTGCCGGCCAGCCAGCGGCTCGGCAGTCCAGCGGCGAGGTGGGAGTGGCCCCAGAGCAAGGTAGACCCGAGGGGCAGGTGCCAGGTCCGTTGAATTTTGTTCGCCCTGGCCCCGTCTAGTTCACCTGAGCTGAATTGTTCGGCTACGCCCGCAAACCCGGGGCGCAGCCGAACGCAGTTCAGCAGACCTGGCACCTGCCCTACGGGTGATGGAGGCCGCGGAGGTCCCGCAGTGTTGCGAGGTCGATGGTTTGACAGGCGCACTCCCCGAGATGTGTACTGGTGTTCTATCGAACGCGCGTTCGATGGGGTGCTCGACCGATCCGGTCACCACCGGCAGACACCATCGCTGGAGGGTCATGACCGTTGTCACCGCGTCCTCGGAGGCGATCGCCCTCGACGTCGATGCCGCCGACACCGCCGACGCCGACCACACCGTCGCCACTCGGCACGCCCGGGCGCTCGCGGCCCTGCGGTCCGCCGAGGTGCGCACCGGCGTGCGGAAGCAGGCCACGGCCGCGCGGACCGTCCAGGCGGTCCGCTCCGAACCCCTCGCTGCAGGGCCCGCCGACCACCCCGCCGACCACCCCGTCGGCCACCCCGCCGACGGGGACGCCCGCGTCCTGCCGGTGGACCCGCGTCTCGCGTCCCTCCTGCCCGACGGCGGCCTGCGTGCCGGTACAACGGTCGTGGTCCAGGGTTCGACGTCGCTCCTGCTCACCCTGCTCGCCGAGGCGTCCCGCGACGGTGCCTGGACGGTGCTGGTCGGCTACCCGGCCGCCGGGATGGCCGCGGCGGCCGACGCCGGGTGCGACCTGGCGCGCACCCTCGTGGTGCCGCTGCCTGCCGGGTCGGGCGTCGACGCGCCCGCGGTGCTCGCCGCGCTGATCGACGGCATGGACATCGTGGTGATCGGGCCGGAGGTCGCGCTGCTGGAGCAGGACCGCCGTCGGCTGACGACCCGGGCCCGCGACCGCGGAACGGTCCTGGTAGCCGCCCTCCCCACCCCCCACCCCTCGTTGAGTGCTGGATATTTGCCCCTCCACCGGCCGTCAACAGGGCGAAAATCCAGCACTCAACAAGGGGCCGGGGGTGCCGGCTGGGTCGGGGCACATGTGGTGCTCGAGGCGACCGAGGGGGACTGGGCCGGGGTCGATCACGGGGCGGGCTGGCTGCGGCGTCGGACCCTGCGGGTGCGGCGCACCGGTCGGGGGAACGCTGCGCGACCCCTGCACCTGGACGTCGAGGTGCCGGTGTGCCGGGCCGTCGGCGGAGGTCTGGTCGGAGGAACGGCCGGCGGGGGAGCGCTCGGCGGAGAAGCGGCCGGCGTCGTCGAGCCTTCCGGTGACCGGGGCTCCGTCCCGGGGTCGCCGGGCGAGGGCTCCGCACGCCGTCCGCGGCTGGAGCTCGTCGGATGACCGACCGCTCCGGCCCCACGACGGCGGGAGCGGCCACCCGCACCGCCTGCCTCTGGGTACCCGACTGGCCCGTCGTCGCGGCCCTGGTCGTCGCCGGCCTGGGCCCAGAGACGCCCGCGGCCGTCACGGGCGGTCCCGGCGGGCGGATCGTCGCGGTGTCCGCACCGGCCCGCAGCGCAGGGGTGCGCCGCGGCATGCGTCGTCGTGAGGCCCAGGGCCGCTGTCCCGACCTGCAGCTCTGGACCGCCGACGACGCCCGCGACGCCCGCGAGTTCGAGCCGGTCGCCGTGGCCGCCGAGACGGTGGTCTCCGGGCTGGAGATCGCCCGCCCCGGCCTGCTCCTGCTGCCGTCGGGCGGCGCGGCGCGGTACCACGGCTCGGAGCGTGACCTGGCCCGCGAGCTGACCGAGCAGGTCGCCGTCCGCACCGGTCACGAGTGCCAGGTAGGGGTCGCCGACGGGTTCCTCGCCGCGGTGCTCGCGGCCCGTGAGGACGACGTCGTGCCGCCGGGGGCCTCGCGGGACTATCTCGCGGCGCGTCCCGCGGCCGTCCTCGTGCACGCCCGGCCCGGGGACCGCACGCTGACCGAGCTCGTCGACCTGTGGCGCCGCCTCGGCATCCGCACCCTGGCCGAGCTGGCCGCGCTGCCCGACGCCGCCGTCGCCGCCCGCTTCGGTGACCTCGGCGTCTGGGCGCAGCGTCTCGCCAGGGGGCAGGACGTGCGGCCGCCGGCCCGGCGCCGGCTCGAGGAGGACCTGACCGTCACCGAGGAGCTGGACCCGCCGGCGCACCGGGTCGACGTCGCCACGTTCGCGGCCCGCCGCCTGGCCGAACGTCTGCACGACGACCTGAGCCGGGGTGGCCTGGCCTGCGGGCGGCTGCGGATCACGGCGCGCGCCGTCGACCCGGTCACGGGCGAGGCGCGCACCCTGGAACGGCTGTGGCGCACCGACGACACGCTCGGCGGGTTGTCGGCCGCGCGGATCACCGACCGGGTGCGCTGGCAGCTCGAGGGCTGGCTCACGGCGTCGTCCCTCGGGCAGGGGGTCGCGCCCGCCCCGATCGCGGGCCTGACCCTGGCGGCGGAGGAGGTGGCGCCCGCCGGGGCGCTGCAGCCGCGCCTGTGGGGGCCCGGCGCGGGCGAGGACCTGCGGGCGCGCCGCGCCGTCGAGCGGGTGCAGGCGCTGGCCGGCGGCGATGCCGTGCTCACCGTCCGGCTCCAGGGCGGCCGTGATCCCCGGGACCGGGTCCAGCTCGTCCCCTTCGGCGAGCAGGTCCCGCCGGAGCGCGACCCCGACCGACCATGGCCCGGCGCCCTGCCGCCGCCCGCGCCGTCCGTCGTGCTGCCGGAGCCGGTCCCCGCGTACGTGCTCGACGGCGCCGGGCGGCCCGTCGTCGTCGACGTGCGGCTCGCGGTCAGCGGGGACCCGGCGCGCGTCGTCGTGCCCGGTGAGGGGTCGGGTGGGGGAGACGGCGCGGGTGGCGGTGCGGCGGCTGGGGCGTGGAGCGGCCTTGACGCCCTGGTCGTCGACTGGGCCGGACCGTGGCCCGTCGCCGAGCGGTGGTGGACGCCTCGGGGTAAACGCCGTGTGTTCCTCCAGGTGGTGATCGACGTCGCGGGGACTCCGGAGCTCGGTCTGCTGTTGGCGTCGTCCGCGGGGGAATGGTCCCTGGAGGCGCTCTATGACTGATGGCGTGCTGACCGGCGGAGTGCCGTACGCCGAGCTGCACGCGCACTCCGCGTTCAGCTTCCTGGACGGGGCGTCCCACCCCGAGGAGCTCGCGGCCGAGGGTGCGCGGCTCGGGCTGACGTCGCTCGCGATCACCGACCACGACGGGCTGTACGGGGTGGTGCGGTTCTCCGAGGCGGCGAAGAAGGTCGGGCTGAAGACCTCGTTCGGGGCGGAGCTGCACCTCCCGGCCCCGGGCGCGAACGGTGCCCCGGTGCTCGACCCGCCCACCGGGACCCCCGACCCGCGCGCCACGCACCTGCTCGTGCTCGCGCGCGGTGAGCACGGCTACCGCAACCTGTCGAGCGCGATCGGCACCGCGCACCTGGACGCGGGCGTCAAGGGCGCGGCCAACTACACGCTGGAAACCCTGGGCGAGGCGTCAAAAGGCGAGTGGCTGGTCCTCACAGGCTGCCGCAAGGGCGCCGTCCGCCAGGCCCTGACAGCCCCGTTGAGTGCTGGATATTTGTCCTCTCGAAACGTTCCGACAGGGCAAATACCCAGCACTCAACGGTGGGGGGAGAGTCGGGGGGATCGGTTGGACCGGGCGCGGTGGGAGGTCGGGCGGTTGATCGATGCTTTTGGGCGGGAGAATGTTGCCGTCGAGATCACCGCTAGCGGGGATCCCCGGGACGCCGAGCTGCACGACGCGCTCGCCCTGCTGGCCGAAGAGGCGCGGCTGCCGCTGGTCGCCACCACCGCCGCGCACTACGCGCGCCCCCGGGGCGCCGACCTCGCGGGGGCGCTCGCCGCCGTCCGGGCCCGCTCCTCGCTGGACGACCTGGACGGCTGGCTGCCCGGCGCGCCCACCGCCCACCTGCGCAGCGGCGCGGAGATGGCGCGCCTGCACCACAGGCACCCGCAGGCCGTGCCGACGGCGGCGGCGCTGGGCGAGGAGTGTGCGTTCGACCTCAGGCTCATCGCCCCCGACCTGCCGCCGTACGACGTTCCCGAGGGCCACGACGAGGCCTCCTGGCTGCGTGAGCTCACCTACCAGGGCGCGACGAGGTACTACGGCCCGCCCGGGAGCAACCCGGAGGCGTGGCGGCAGATCGACCACGAGCTGAAGGTCATCATCGATCTGAACTTTCCCGGGTACTTCCTGGTGGTCTACGACCTGGTGGACTTCTGCCGCCGCAACGGGATCCTCGCGCAGGGCCGGGGCAGCGCCGCCAACTCGGCGGTCTGTTACGCGCTGGGCATCACGGCGGTCGACGCTGTCAAGCACGGGCTGCTGTTCGAGCGGTTCCTCGCGCCGGAGCGGGACGGGCCGCCGGACATCGACGTCGACATCGAGTCGGTGCGCCGCGAGGAGGTGATCCAGCACGTCTACGAGAAGTTCGGGCGCACGCACGCGGCGCAGGTCGCCAACGTGATCTCCTACCGCCCGCGCTCCGCGGTGCGTGACGCCGCCCGCGCGCTCGGCTACGACATCGGGCAGCAGGACGCCTGGTCCAAGTCGATCGAGCGCTGGGGGTCGCTGAAGCCGCCCGCGGACACCCGCTCTACTTCGCCGAAGGCAGCTCGCCGAAGTAGAGCGCCTGTCCGGCTCCCCGACGCCGGCACGGTGCCAGACGGCGGCACGGTGGGATCGTCGACGCCGCTGGCCGAACCGCAGAACAAGACCGCGGCCAAGGATGCCCGGATGACTGCGCTGTGGGGTCCGCGGGAACCGCGCCCGCATGCCGGGCACGCCGGGCCGGGACGCACGAACGACGGCAGCCCCGGGATCTTCGTCGACGTGCTCGCCGAGGAGCCGCGCGCCCCCGGCGACCCCCGGCCGGCCCGGGCCGACGACACTCACGACGTCGTGCCGTTCCGCACGCCGCCGTCGGCCGCGGAGGAGGGGGAGATCCCCGACGACGTGCTCGATCTCGCCGACCGGATGCTCCGCCTGCCCCGGCACCTGGGCATCCACTCGGGCGGCATGGTGATGTGTGACCGTCCGGTGATCGAGGTGGTTCCCGTGGAATGGGCCCGCATGGAGGGTCGCACGGTGCTGCAGTGGGACAAGGAGGACTGCGCGGACGCCGGGCTGGTGAAGTTCGACCTGCTTGGCCTGGGCATGCTGACCGCCATCCGGTACGCGTTCGAGTTCGTCGAGGAGCACACGGGTAAGACGCTCACGCTGCACGGGCTGCCGCAGGAGGACCGCGCCGTCTACGACTTGCTGTGCGCCGCGGACACCGTAGGCGTGTTCCAGGTGGAGTCCCGTGCCCAGATGGCGACGCTGCCGCGCCTGCGGCCCGAGACCTTCTACGACATCGTCGTGGAGGTGGCGCTCATCCGGCCCGGCCCCATCCAGGGCGGGTCGGTGCACCCGTACATCGAGCGGGCGCGGGGCCGGGAGGACGTGGAGTATCTGCACCCCCTGCTCGAGAACTCCCTGGGCCGCACCAAGGGCGTGCCGCTGTTCCAGGAGCAGCTCATGCAGATGGCGATCGACGTCGCCGGTTTCACGCCCAAGGAGTCCGACGAGCTGCGGCGTGCCATGGGTTCCAAGCGGTCCCAGGAGCGCATGGAGGCACTGCGCGAACGGCTCTACGCGGGGATGACCGAGAACAAGATCCCGCCCAAGGTGCAGGAGGAGATCTTCGAGAAGCTCAGGGCCTTCGCCGACTTCGGCTTTCCCGAGTCCCACGCCTACTCCTTCGCCTACCTCGTGTACGCGAGCTCGTGGCTCAAGGTGCACCATCCGGCCGCGTTCTACGCGGGGCTGCTCGCGGCCCAGCCCATGGGGTTCTACTCGCCGCAGTCCCTCGCCGCCGACGCCCGCCGGCACGGGGTACGCGTGCTGCGGCCGTCGGTGACGCAGTCGCGGGTGCTGGCCAGCGTGGAGCGGGTGGATCCCTCTTCGCCGGTCGAGCCTGTCGAGACCCCCGTCGCCCACCTCGTCCGGGCCGACCCGGCGCTCGCCGTCCGCATGGGGCTGGAGTCCGTGCGCGGCATCGGCAAGGACAAGGCGGAGGAGATCGTGGCGGCACGGGCCTCGACGGGCTCGACCACCGAAGGCACGGACGGCGGTTCGGCCGGCTCCGGGTTCGCGTCGCTGCGGGACCTCGTCCGGCGGGTCGAACTGTCCACACCACAGCTCGAGGCGCTCGCGACGGCCGGCGCGCTGGAGCCGCTCGGCATCGACCGGCGGGAGGGCCTGTGGGCGGCGGGCGCGCTCGGCCAGGAGGGGCCGACGACGCTGCCCGGCGTCAGCGTCGGCGTCGACGCCCCGACGCTGCCCGGGATGAGCGAGCTCGAGCTGTCCCAGGCCGACGCGTGGGCCACCGGCGTCACCCCCGATTCCTATCGGACGCAGCACGTGCGCCCAGGGCTGGAGGCGGCGGGGGTGCTCACCGTGGCGCAGGCGATCGCCACCGAGCAGGGGCGCCGGATCGCCGTCGGCGGGGTGGTGACGCACCGGCAGCGGCCGGGCACGGCCGGGGGAGTGACCTTCCTGTCCCTGGAGGACGAGACGGGGCTGCTCAACGTGATCTGCAGCGTCGGGTTGTGGCAGCGGTTCCGGAAGGTCGCACGGTCGGCGCAGGCCATGGTGGTGCGCGGCCGGATCGAGGCGGCCGACGGCGCGGTGAACCTGGTGGCGGAGCACCTGGCGACGCTGACGCTCACGGTCCCGGCGCGGTCGCGGGACTTCCGGTAGGCGGCGCGGCGGCGACGGCGGCGACGGCGTAGCGATCCGTGCGGGAACCCGGCCGGGCTCCCGCACGGATCGTGGAGCGGTGCGGGCTCAGCCGACCTTGGTGAGCCGGAAGACCTGCGTGGCCGCACCCGTGCAGGGCTGCTGGGTCAGCCGTGTGCCGTCGGCCCCGGTCGCGGGGCCGAGCGTCAGGCACGAGCCGCTGTGCCGGGCCGTGAACGTGAGGCCGCCACCGGTCGCCGTCGGCCGCCACTGCTGGTTGGTGCCGCCCACGTAGGACCACAGGTGCACCGCGGCCCCGTTGGCGACGGCCCCCGGGCCGCCGTCGACGTCCCAGACCTTGCCGGCGTGCTGGTTGGTCACCTGGTAGTAGCCGCCCGTGGTGGGGGTGAAGCGCCAGCGCTGGTTCGCCGGTGCGGCGTCGCCGCAGGCCCACTGCTGCAGGGCGGTGCCGTCGGTGGTGCCCCAGCCGGCGGCGTCGAGGCACTTGCCGCTCGCGGACGGCGCGACCTGGTACCAGGACGCCGGGTCCGGGTCGGTCGGTGTCGTGGTCGACCGCGGGTCCCAGGTGTACGTGGCGACCGCCCGGCCCGGCAGGGTGTGGGTCAGCGAGCGGCCCTCGTCGGTGATCGAGAAGGTGCGGCTGCCGGACGACGCGTTCACGACGTAGGCGACGCGGGTGCCGTCCGGGTTCTGGTAGACGACGTTCTGCAGGCCGCCGGAGCCCTCGCTGGTCGAGCCGATGCGCCGGGCGCCGGCGTCGATGAACTTGCTGAGGTGCCCCAGCACGTAGAACTCTGCGTTGCGGGTGACCGTGCCCCCGGCGATCTCGACGACGCCGTTGCAGCGCGTGCCGCAGTGCCCCTGGTGCGGGCCGCCGCTCTGGTTGAGCGCGAGGTTCCAGTTGATCGTCGTCTCGCCGCCGTTGCGCATGTTGCGCACCACGAGGTTCTCCGCGTGCCAGACGAGCGTGTCCCCGAACGTGTTCGCCGCGTTGTCGCTGTCCGTGCCCGAGCACTCGGTGAAGTAGACGCGCTTGCCCGCCGCCACGACCTGGGCCTGGGCCTCGGGGGAGCCGCCGTAGCAGTGGAAGGCGGCGCCGACGACGCGGGAGATGCCCTGGGTGCCGTTGAACACCTCCAGCGGGTAGTCCGGCCGGTCCCAGTTGTGGTCGTAGGCGAAGAGCTGCGTGCCCAGGCCGGCGCTGGTCAGCCGGGCGTCGAGCACCCGGAAGAACTGGGCCTGCTCGGCCGCGGACATGCTCATCGAGGGGTAGCTCGTGGCGAAGAGCGGCTCGTTCGCCACCGTGAGGTCGCTGAGCGTCACACCCTGCTGCGCGTACGCCTGGATGGCCCGGACCAGGTAGTCGGCGTACTCGTCGTAGTTCTCGGCGCGCAGGCTGCCGCCGTTCAGCGAGCCGCCCGTCTTCATCCAGGCGGGCGGCGACCAGGGGCTGCCCATGAACCGGATACCGGGGTTGATCGACAGGGCCTGGCGCAGCAGGGGCAGGATCTGCTGCTGGTCGCGGGCGATGCTGAACTGCCCGGGCGTGTCCTCGTAGGTGTAGAAGCTGCCCGAGTTGAAGTCCGTGCTGCCGAGCGGCTGGCGCAGGTAGTTCAGGCCGATGCCGTCGCCCGCACGGGAGAACAGCGACCGCATCAGGCTGTCGCGGGTACCCGCGGGCAGGCCGCTGATGAGCGAGGCGGAGGCCTCGGTGACCGAGGCGCCGGCGCCGGTGAACCGCTGGGCGACCTGGCCAGGGTTCACGCGGATGTCGAGCGCCTGCGGGCCGGTGTCGAAGTTGAGCGTGCCGCCGTCGGCGAGCTTGCGGCTGCCGTCGGCGGTCGTGACCCAGACGTGTGCGGTGGTCGGTGCGGCGGCGGCCGGGGCTGCCGCTGGGCCGATGCCGGCGGCGCCGACGGCCAGGAGGCCGAGTGTGGCGAGCGCCGTCCGGACGGACCCGGTGCGGGTGGTGCGCGTCATTGCGACTCCCTCGATGGGTGGATTGTGCGGTGAGCCTACTCCTACCTACCGAGTGTTCGGTAGGTATGGATTTCCGCAGTGCGGCGTAGACCTTCCGGAGGGTCGTGCGGACCGGCGCGTGCGGGTCCGTAGACTCGCTCGGATGACACGAGAAGGCGGGCGAACCAGGGTGCGGCGTCCTCCCGTGGAGCGCCGGGCGGAGATCCTGCGCATCGCCATGGAGACGTTCGCGGAACGTGGCTACCAGAGCGCCTCGCTGGCCGAGATCGCCGACCGGGTGGGGCTGACCCAGGCCGGCGTGTTGCACTACTTCTCGTCGAAGGCCGGCCTGCTCACCGGGGTGCTGGACCTGCGCGACTCGACCGACATCGAGGAGCTCGGCGACGAGCGCCCCCGCGGGCTGGCGTTCCTGCGGCACCTGGTCGAGACCACGCGGCGCAACGCCGAGCGTGAGGGGATCGTGCGGCTCTACACCGTGCTCGCGGCGGAGAGCGTGACCGCCCGGCATCCCGCGCAGGAGTGGTTCCGGGACCGGTACCAAGGGCTGCATGCCCTGGTCGTCGAGGCGCTCGACGAGGCGCAGAGGCTGGGCGAGGTCGACGTCGACGTCGATGCCGGGACGACGGCCCGGGTGATCGTCGCGACGATGGACGGGTTGCAGCTCCAGTGGCTCCTCGAACCTGGATCGGTCGACATGGCCGAGGCTACTGAGGTGGCGATCTCCCGGCTCATCGGCAGGGAGTTGCCGTCGGCTGAGCTGCGCTGACCGGGGGCTGTGCCGCCTGACGGCGATGGAAGGATGAGTCCATGCTCGTGAACACGTCCGGTCCGGAGGATGGGCCGCCCGTGCTGCTCCTGCACGGAGGCGGAGTGGCCGGCTGGATGTGGGACTCGCTGCGCCAGAGTCTCGATCGGGTCACGAGAGATTGGCATAGGGGTGTGCTCTTCCTCGATGAGGCACGAGAAATCGGATTCACACCTGTTCTATGGTGGGCGCTCGTTCAGCCCTACCAGTCGGGGTCGATCCTCGATAGTTCGATCATTGCGCGCGTCGTGACGCCTTCGTCGCGGCGACGGCGCTGTCGAGCGAGCCAGGATTCGAGTCGTTCGGGGTGGGCTGGTTCCAACGTGCCGGTCTCGGCGTGCAGCGCACGGGCGAGATTTAGTAGCTCGATTTCGGCTGCGGTGAGCTTGCGGGGCAGCTTCGGGATGTCGTCGTGCTTGGCGATCCACTTGCGCAGCAGTGCGGGCGAGACGCCCAGGTGGGTTGCGACGTCGTCCCAGGTGGTGTTGTGTTCGATCGCCCAGGCGATCGCGTCGGCCCATGTTGTCCAGCCCGCGGTCTGGAGCCGGGTTTGCCATCGAGCGGCCGCGGACGCCTTGACCTGTTCCTTGCGCTGGGGCGTGGACCGTCCGGGTGTGGGAATGCCGTGTCGTCGACGGAACGTGGCTGCGGGTTTTTGATCGAGGCAGACGAGTTTGCCGAACTCGACGTCGTTCAGATGGCGTGTCTGCTCGAGCAGGCCTACCAGGTCGTCGAAACCGAGCGTGGCTGCTACGCCCTGCATCGCGGTGTCCGCTCGGTGGTGTCGCGCATCGTGCTTGCGTCGCGGGATCGTGATCCCTTCTGAGCGCGCCTGGGCTTGGGCCATCCGCCAGGACGCGTCCATCTGTGCACCGACCTCGGGCCAGCCGACGTCGTTGGTGACGGCCCAGTGTGCGGCTTCCTGCCAAGTGGTCCAGCCAGCATGCTCGAGTCGTTCCGCCCACATCTGTGTGGTCCTGGCGGCCCGATCGGCGGCCGCGGGGGAGTCCACGGCGGCTGGGCCGACTGCGTGTTTGGCCTGGTACTCCTGGCTGGTCATGTGATGCACCTGTCGTAGGTGCGCTTTGAGGGTGCGGAACACCGCGCCGCACTCTCGGCAGGTCACCAGGTCGACATTCGCGTTCTGCGTGGCGCGTCGCTGCGAACGGAAGAACTGCTCGGAGTGTCGCTGGCACAGGCTCCGTGTGACGGCGACGGACTCGCAGTCCTCGTGCGTGCAGACCAATTCGCGTTCGCCGCGGCGCAGATGCCAGGCAGGGTCGATCTCGTCCAGTCGATCGTGCACTGCTGATCGTGGCCGGCCGCTTGCCAGGGTCTGGCGCTGAACCGATATCCAGCGTCCGAGGTCGCGCTGTTCAGGGATCCACCACAGCGGCCCGTGCTCCGCAACGTACTGTCCGGCCAGGTCCAGCATCCGCTCCTGATGGGGCGTGACACGTCGGCAGGCATGAACGCCCTGCTTCTTGGCGGTCGCCCGCAGATGTGTCGGGCTGACACCGATCGCTGCGGCGACCTCGTTCCAGCCGACGTTGCGCATGGCGGCCCAGGAGGCCGCGTCGTCCAGCGTCTCGCATCCGATGATGGCAAGCCGCTCGCGCCACCACTGGGCTGAGCGCTCCATGTGTGAGCGGCCTACGCGCTGTGTCGTCTGCGGGTCTCGCGGCTGTCTGGTGTCTTCCGGACGGGCACGAAACCCCACCGACAGCAGCATGGCGCGTTGGTCAAGGTCGCGCATACGCCGGGCGCCGATCTCCTTGCGCCACTTCTGCAGGTCCCTGCCTATCAGAGGTGTCGACCTCAACAGGTCATGCGCTGCCCGGTACTCGTTGGCCGTCATGCCGTGCGCTCCCAGCACATGGTTCGCGACCGAGACGAACCACCTGCCGCACTCTGCGCACTGCACCTTGTCCTGCGCCCGAGGCACCCGCACTACGCCCCGCCCTTCTGCTCCATTCGTGAGTGGGCAGCGTAACTATCGCCCGTGCCGCTCGCACCGGTCCCATGCAACAACACCAGAACCGTGGGGCTTGACAGTTCGGCCAACGGCACAGGGCTCGGGTGCTGCGCGGGTGATTTTTGGAGAATCACCCGCTGTACTGCTCGTTTTGGTCATGGTTGCCCCTGGCTACGCCTTATGTTCTTGCCGGTCTGTTTTGCGGTGCTATCCGGTGCTGCGTCCGTGAGGGGAAGGCGTGGCGATGGTGGTGCGGCTTGGTGCCGGTGGCAGCGATCTGGTTGCTGGGGTAGTTGCGATCGCGTTGGCGGCGGGAGGGACACTCGCTGTCGAAAACATCCGCGCTCAGAGCGAGGTCGTGACTGACTGTTCGGTGTCCTCGGCTCGTTTCGAGCCGGAGGCCTTCGCGCTGGCCGAGGCGTGCGGCAAGGACATCGAGATCGAGGCACTGCGCACGGTCTACGACACCTTCTGGGCCACACCGCGGCAGACCATCCGCGCCGATGCGTCCTCGGGAGCCGTGCGCACCGACCTTTCCGGCGACTGGGAGGCCACGGACGCGACGGTGAGCCTGGATGGGTCCGGGGTGCCGCAGGTGGCCGCGCCGGTTTATGACATGGACCTGACCGGCGAGGCCAGTGATGGTGGCCCGTTCATGACGATGCGGGCGGACAGTCTCGCGCTGTCGATGGGCTTGCCGGACGGGCTGGGCCTGGGCGCACCAGAGATCGATGTGACTGATGCGTCGATCGTTACCTATCCGGTGCGGGTCTCGGGTGGTGAGGAGATCGACGGCGCTGACCTGGTGCTGACGATCCACCCTGATGCCACCGGCTACACGCCCGTTCTTCGGATCGCTGATGCGGCCGCGGGTGAGGCGCTGGTCGCGGCTGCGGGTGACGAGGGTCTTGGCTTCGTCGTCGACGTCTCTGGTGGACTCGAGCTCACGGACCAGCAGCCCGAGATCGAGGGCATGGCACCTGACCCGGTACCGGCTGACGGGACTCCCGACGGTGCCTGGGAGGACCCGACCGGTGAGGGTGGCGACGCGGCCGGCGTCTCGCAGGACTCTGCTCCTTCCGCGAAGTCGCTCGCCGAACCGGCTTCTGAGGCTGGTGTCGAGGAGGAGCCTGCCGAGGGGTTCTACGCGGTCGATCCTGCCGGGGCACTGACGTTCACGGGCGCGCCCGGCTGGCAGTGGGACTCGGTTGCCGCATCCGCCGAGGCGGGTTCTGCGTCGGCATCGCGGACGGCGGCGGTGGACGGTGCGGCAAGCATGGACAGCGCCGAGGTGGCCTCAATCGAGGTCGCACAGGCTGATGGTCGTGCGGTTGCGTTGGATACGGTCATCGCGGAGGACGGTCGCAGCGCGGTCATCCGGGCTGACGAGGACATGGTCACCGACCCGAGCGGGAGCTACCCGGTCTTCGTCGACCCGGCGGTGTCCGGCAGCCGCAGCGCGTGGACGTCGCTGAAGCAGGCGTGGCCGACGAGCACGGGGGGCTGGAAGTTCCCCGATTCGTCCGGGATGGGGTACTGCAACGTCAACCTCGACCTGGTGTGCCTGCGATCGGGCTTCCAGCGCCTGGTCTGGCAGTTCAGTGGTCTGTCCTTTGTGGGTGGCCTCTCTTCCACCGATGTCGTCAGTGCCTCGTTCCGGGTCCATGGCACGCACTCGTACAGCTGCACCAAGACGACGATGTATCTGTACCGGACGCCCGGCATCAACTCGTCGACGAACTGGTCGAACCATGCCGGCACGTGGGATTCCTCGTACCACATCAGCAACGCGAGCGATGCCTACTACTCCTCGGCGTGCGGTGGTCCGCACTCGACCGAGTGGAACGCGACCGAGGTCGGCAAGCTGATGGCGACGAACGGCTGGTCGGGGATCCACCTCGGCCTGCGTGGCGAGGCGGCGGCCGACATGGACACGTGGAAGAAGCTGCGCTACGACGCTCGGTTCTCGGTCGAGTACAACCGTCCGCCGGACTCTCCGTTCAACTACCAGACGATCATCGACGGTGCGAACATCGGGTGCAGCACAAGTGCCTCCTCGCCCAAGACATCGCGCTCGCTGCGGCCGTCCCTGTCTGTCGTGGGCAAGGACCCGGACAAGCAGCAGGTGAGCGTCCAGTTCGTCGTGGTCAAGAACTCGAACAACGAGCGTGTGTGGGAGTCCGACTGGCGGCCGTGGCAGTCTCCCGGGACCAGTGGCGTCCGGTTCACGATGCGCGTGCCCACGGGTGAGGAGCTCGAAAGCGGTGGCTCATACCGGTGGCGTGCGCAGATCAAGGACTCGAGCGGACGCATGGTCGGGTACGCGGACACACCGGCGTGCTACTTCCGGATCGACATCTCCGCGCCTGCCGAGGCGAGGATCACCCCGCTGCGTGACCATCCCGACGCCGAGGCCTTCTACGAGGAAGGCAAGGAACGCGGCGGTGTGGGTCTGACCGGCTGTTTCGAGATCTACGCGCCGTCGACGGACTCGACGAAGCTCTTGTGGGGGTACGCGACGCGCACACCCCAGGATCCACCGATCACGTTGGACTCCACACGGACAGTGATCGCCTGCCCCACGCCTGGTGGTACGGGACCCAAGTTCTTGTACGTGAAGATCTGGGACAAGGCGGGCCTGACGTCGGAGACCGAGTACGAGTTCGACGTCGCCACCGCTCGTGAGGACGGGGTGTGGACCTTCGATGACCCTGAAGATCCTGGCCAGGACACGGCCGTGTTCGACGCGGACCGTGACGAGTACCTCTCTGCTGGTCAGTTGAGCTTCTCGGCTGACTCCACGTTCGAACCGGGCCCGCATCAGGAGTTCGGCGCGCGTGACGGGGACTCTGCCCTGAGGACTCGGGTGGGCAAGATCGCATGGACGGATGCGCCGGTGGTGGACACCGGTACGTCGTTCGTGGTCTCCGCGCACGTGAAGCTCGATCCGGACACGGATCGCACCGGCTGGTACACGGCTTTGTCGCAGGAGGGGCCGTTGTACAACGGAATTCGGCTGGGGTACCGGCCTACCTCGTGCCCGACCGCCGACGGCGCGTGCTGGACGTTCGGCGTCAACCGTGAGGTGGGATCGAACACCACGACCTACGCGCTGTCGTCGGTGCCGGTGAAGTTCGGGCAGTGGGTGCACCTGCTGGGCGAGTACGACAAGCCTGCGGGCAAGCTCCGGCTGTACGTGTGTGACGCGGGCACTCCGAATAACCCCGCTGTCGGAGAGCCGATCCTTACCGAGGCGAGCATGACGGCGAACCTCCCGCAGACGCCCGGACGGTTCGTCGTCGGGCGTGGGTTCATCGGTGGCGCGGCGTCCAACTACTGGACCGGGCATGTCGACAATGTCCGCGTGTTCCGTGGCGAGGTCCTCGCCCAGGCGAAGATCCGCCGCCTGTGCCAGGGCGCCGAAGCTTCCTCGTACGTGGGCGGCAATGGCGTGGACGATGTCGACCCGACCTGGGGTGACGACTCAGGTGAGAACGAGGCCGAGCAGTGAGCAGCAGGCACGGCAGCTTCAGGCACGGGACCAGTGGGCGGACTTCGGTGAGGACGGGCATGAGCGGGTACGGCGGCGGAGCACGTTCGCGATGGACGGCGGCAGGCGTGAGCCTGGTCGCCGGGATGCTGGTGGTGCTGCTGGGTGCCGACCCGGCCACTGCCGCGCCGGCGGTCGGTCGGATCGTCGCGCTGGAGACCGCTGCTGACGCAGAGGTCGACAGCCTGGAGGCGCGCGCGGACAACTTCGACAAGGTCGAGGGGGCGGTCGACGACGAGGAGCAGGTCACGGCCGAGGACCTGACGGCCCAGGCATGGGAGCCCGTGCCCGGCCCGTCCGAGGCCCCCGAGATGGTCCTGCCGGAGGCAAGCTCTCCTCCCGTGGCGGACGCCCCGGGGGGAGAAGGAGCGACCGAGCCGACCGAGGACGTGCCCGCGGAGACGGCGGGTACGACGGCGACCGCGTTGCGATCGTTCGCCGAGCCCGCCGGCGACGAAGCCGCGACCGAGGCGTCTACGGTCGATCTGGGCGACGGCCCCCAGGAGGTGGTGACGGACGACGGCGTCGCCGTGACCGTCGCTCCTCGTAAGGGTCAGGACGAAGGCACGATCGACGTCGCAGCGGAGACGATCGCCCCCGAGGCTGGTGCGCCAGGTGTCCTGGTGCAGATCGAGCCGGCATCGACGCCCGAGGCACCCGAGTCGGTCGACGTCGAGGTCTCTTACGCCGACCTGGCCGCGAACCTCGCCGAGAGCGGGGAGACGCCTGGCGGTGACTGGGCGTCGCGGTTGACCCTGGTCGAGGTCTCCGACTGCGACACCTCCGAGCCTTCGGACTGCACGACGACGCCGGTGCAGGGCGCGGTCAACGACGCGAACGCCGAGACGGTGTCAGCTCCCGTCGACCTGGCCGGCGACCAGCCGACCACGTTGATGATGATGGCATCCACCTCCGGCGGTGGTGGCGACTGGGGAGCGACGTCGCTCGCACCGGCCGCGTCGTGGGGCGTGGGTGGCAACACGGGTGCCTTCACGTGGTCTTACCCGCTGAAGATGCCCCAGGTGACCGGGCCCGGCCCGCAGTTGGACCTCTCCTACAACTCCGCTGCGTCGGACGGGCGGGTGGCCTCGACGAACAACCAGACCAGCGTGGTGGGTGAGGGTTGGTCCCTGACCGAGTCGTACATCGAGCGCACGTTCGTTCCTTGTGCGGACGATCAAGACGCGGTCGACGGCAAGGTGGCGAACAACGCCGACCACATTACCGGCGACATGTGCGTCGGTGAGGACAACGCGACGATGGTGCTGAACGGGTCGGCGGTCGACCTGGTCAAGACCGCTTCCGGCTGGATGCCGAAGCGGGTCGACGGCACCAGGGTCGAGCGCAAGACCGGAGCCGACAACGGCGACGACGAGGGCGAGTACTGGCTGGTCACCACGGCCGAAGGTGCGAAGTACACGTTCGGGCGTGGCGAGCGAGCCTCGGACGGGCTAGCCACGGGCAGTTCTTGGACGATGCCGGTGTACGGCAACCACTCCGGCGAGCCGGGGTACGAGGCGCCGTCGGACGGCGGGTTCGCTGCGTCGCGAACGACCCAGACCTACCGCTGGATGCTCGACCACGTCGAGGAGCCGACCGGCGGCACCCTGACCTACGTGTACTCGAAGGAGACGCGCAAGTACACGTACAACCTGGACGACGGTGCCGCGGCGTACACGGCGGGTGGGTTCCTGTCGAGGATCCTGTACGGTACCCGGTCGGGTGCCGAGTCGGGTACCGCACCGGTTCGCGTTGACCTGGAGTACGCCAGCCGCTGCGTTCCGGGCTCGGGCGTGAACTGTGACGCCGGCCGGGTGAAGCAGAATCTGGCCGCCTGGCCGGACGTGCCAGGTGACCTGCTCTGCTACAGCTCGGCGAGCAGGTGCGGGGTGGACGCGATCTCGCCGTCGTTCTACACGCTGTACCGGCTCGACCGGGTGGTGACCCGGGTACTCGACGGCAGCGCTTACAAGCCCGTGGACTCGTGGAAGCTGAACCAGTCGTTTGTCTCTCCGGGAGACGGGTCGCTGGGGGACGGCTCAGCCAAGGTGATGTGGCTCAGCTCGATCCGGCATACCGGCCACGGCGGTACGACGGCGATGTCGGACGACCTGTCGAACAACGCGGTGGAGTTCGCCCGGGAGATGAAGCCCAACCGAATCGACTCCGATTCGGACGGCCTGCCGCCGATGTACCGGCCGAGGATGATCGGTGTCCGCACCGAGTCGGGTGCGTTGATCAGTCCGCGCTACCGCACCGAGTGTGGCCCGGGCAATGTACCCACGAAGGATGGGATACCGGACAACGACCGGCTGTGCTTCCCGGTCGACTGGCGGGGCGACAACCTTCCCATGGACTGGTTCCACAAGTACGTGGTGGACATGGTTACGCAGAATGGCGCCACGATCTCGGGGAAGGACGAGATCGTGACGGGCTCGGGCGAGCTCACCACGTACTACACCTATTCGGACGGGGCCAAGTGGGTCAAGCCCACCGGGCCGCTGACCAAGAAGGACGAGGTCACCTGGTCCGAGTTCCGCGGTTACCGCACTGTGGTGACTACGGAGGGTGAGGGTTCGGAGGCGTCGTCGACGACCACGCGCTACCTGCGTGGCCTCACCACCGGTGGTGACTTCGAGGTTGGGCCCACCGGGTACCGCACGACGGTGACGGATCACGAGGCGCACGCCGGGACGGCGGTCGAGCAGATCACGCACAACGGCGGCCCCGACGCCGGCGCCGTGTCCCGGACCGTAACTGTGCCCAAGGCTCCCGTGGTCGCGGCAAAGGGCACCGACGGCACGACGGAGGTGACCCGGCAGGCCGGGTCTACGGCCCTTGGATACGAGATGAACGCGGCGGGCGACGTCGCCATCCGTACCCGGTCCGCCACGTCGACGGACGAGAAGGGCCAGGTGATCCGGGCCGAGGACCTCGGGGACGCTGCCACCGCCACTGATGACACGTGCACGCACATCGCCTACGCCCGCAGTGAGGCACTGGTCGAGGCGAACATGATCGGACTGGTCTCGCGCGCCCAGACGTATGCGACGTCCTGTGCGAAGGTCACGGATGGCGTCGTCTCTCGGCCAGCCGATGTGATCAGCGACCAGGTCACCACCTATAACGCTGCCGGACAGGCGATCTCGGTGCGCGGCCTCGACCCTGAGCTGGATCGGGCCACCGCCGCGATCGGCGACGGTGAGGGCGCGGGGTACGTCACGACCCAGACGATGGACTACGACGCCTACGGACGCGTGACCAGTGTCAAGGACGTCACCGGTGCCGAGACCACCACGGCATACACGCCCGCGTCAGCGGTGATTCCCACGACGGTTACCACGACGACGCCGGATCCGGACGGCAGCGGCGCGAAGGAGCGGATGTCCTCCTCGGTGACGTTCAACAAGGTCACCGGTCTCATGACATCGAGCAAGGACGCCAATGGGCAGTCGACCAACGGGACGTACGACACTCTCGGCCGGATGCGGACCGTCACCTACCCGGAGCACGCAGGCCTGAGCAAGCCCTCGGTGGAGTACGAGTACACGACCCGGACGAACGGCCTCAACGTCGTGCTGACCCGCACCCTCGGTGCAGACAGCGAGAACAAGCCGGTCCAGCACGCCACAGCAGAGCTCTACGACGGTCTGATGCGCGTGTTCCAGACCCAGGACGAGGTGCTTGACACCGGTGAGGCCCGGCAGGACAGCGCTGCTGAGCGCGGGCGCCGGATCACGCAGGTCTTCTACGACACCGCTGGACGCGTGTGGAAGGAGTCCGGCACCCAGTACGCCACCGGCGTCGTGTCGAACACGCCGGTCAAGCCCACACTGGTCGCGCCGTCGGCCACGGTGTACTCCTACGACGGCGCCGGCCGTGTGATCGACCAGATCTTCTACACCGGCCTGGAGGACAACCACCTCAACGAGCAGTCGCGGACGGTCACGCGATATGACGCGCCGTACACGACGGTCGTGGCGCCGGACGGCGGGCCCGCGACCCCCACGGGGACGGACGGGGGGGGGCGGACCACCCCGCGGGGGGGGCACAAAAAACCGCCCACCCGGTCGTGCGACCGTGCGGACGGTCACATGGACGA